>WFWF01000143.1 GCA_015491275.1 Aquificales bacterium
GGCAATCAAGGGACGGAAGTGAGGTTGTTTTAAACGACATAATAAAAGGAGGAAAGGTAAAGGGATTGCTTGACTTCAGGACGGATCTTGATAATTACAAACAAAAGCTTGATAATGTTGCCCAGTATCTTATATCAAGAGTTTTGATACCAGTTGAGAACGGTACCAATTGGTACTGGCTTCAATATACAAACAGCCCCACCGATCCGGTAGGTATATCGGGAAATATGGTTTTTGATTACGGCGGCGGCCAGTTTACAATAAACTATAATGCATCCGACAGCCTAACAGACATAGCCAATGCCATCAATTCCCATCCCTCAAACGGTGGCAGATTCAACGCAAGCGTTGTAAATAACCCCGACGGCACCTTCTCCCTTCTTATTCAGACAACGGATCCCTCATACACGATAACCGACAGCAACAATGATATCTACAGGGCGGAGAAGGTTTTTACTGGAACATCCGCCAATGATATTGATGTTGACCCCCAATTGGAAACAAACCTCAATAATCTTGACTTCTCAAAAACAGATGAGTTTACGGATCTGGCAAGGGACTGGTGGCAGGGAACGGGGGATATGTATAGGGATCTTATAAATACTATAGCCTCAACCCAGAACGATCTGAAAAAAAGAGAGGAGATAGAATCCGCGCTCTTGTCTTCCATTGATACAAAGCTGAAGGAGTATCAGGGCGTATCAGTTGACAAGGAGTTTTTGGAAATGATGCAGATAAAGAGGGTTTACGAAGCATCTGCAAAGATGGTAAGGGCTATTGACGAATTGCTTCAAACAACAATAAATATGGTGTGAGGTAAGAGATGAAGGTACCGGACAATATGATCTTTGCAATCTTTAAGGAGCAGGATGCAAGGATAAGGGAGAGAATATTGGATAGAGGACTTGAAATATCAACAGGGAAAAAGTATATGAGGATATCAGAAGATGTATGGGCAACATATAACATACTTAATCTGAAAGAAGATATTTCAAGATTGTCACAGCATTCAAAAAACAGACTCTTTGCGGATATGAACATGTCCTTTGTTGACTCCGTTTTGGGAAATATTGAAGACATCTTAAAAAGTCTTTATACAAAAGGTATTCAGGCAAAAAACAGTACAAACACGCCGGATCAGCTTAAGGCTATAAGTGAATTCTTCTCCGACTCGCTGAATCTTATACTTTCAAAAGCCAATGAGAAACTCGGCAACAATTATATATTCTCTGGAACGAAACTTGACACGGAACCCTTTGACGAAAATTTCAATTACAGAGGTTCAGACGAAAGTTTCAAGGTCTGGATAGCGGAGAAACAACTTACTGATGTATTCCTGCCCGGGTCGGAGGTATTCAATATTAATTCCGTTATCTCCTCCTCAACCTATTCAAGTTATCAGGATACCCTCTCTTCCCTCGGATTTACAGGTTCGGGTACAATAACCATAACCTACAATGCGAATACATACAACGTAAATTACACGGATGCGGATACACTTGAAGACATAGTAAACAGGATAAATAACAATACAAACGGAGAGGTTAAGGCTTTTGTTACGGAAAATCCAGACGGTACATACTCAATAAGAATAACGGGCACGGATATAAAAGGAAGCTTGACCGTCACCGATAGCACGGGCGGTACTTTCGGAAGCTTTGATCAGGAAAGTATATTTACGGTAATAAACAGGGTAAAAGAAAAGATGGGTAACGGATACTATCCTGATGACAGCGATATATTTGTTATGCAAAGGTCTTATGACCATATAGCCCTTAAAAGATCCGAGGTAGGTTCAAGGCTTGCTTCCGTAAGATCGGAGGAAACAGCTCAAATAAATAAAGATCTTTCCCTCAGAAAGCAAAAATCGGATATTGAAGATGCGGATCTCTCTGAAAGTGTAACCGAATACACAAGATACAGGTTGGCTTATGAAGCCCTCATGAGGATAATAAATGATCAAAAGGAAATGACTATCCTTAAATATATCTGATCAAAGCTATACAAAGTAAAAAATGGGAGTATTATTATTACTTCCATGCCCTTTGAAGATTATGATGTAGCTGTAATAGGCGGGGGACACGCGGGTATTGAGGCAAGCCTTGCATCCGCCCGTATGGGTGCAAGGACAGTAATGTTTATTTTAAAGAAGGATACAATAGGTCAGATGTCATGCAATCCCGCAATAGGAGGTATAGCAAAGGGAATAGTTGTAAGGGAAATTGATACCTTGGGGGGTGAAATGGGAAAGGCTATAGACAATACGGGAATACAGTTTAAGATGCTAAACAGAAGAAAGGGGAAGGCGGTATGGTCTCCGAGGGCACAGGCGGATAAGAAGAGATACAAGGAATATATGAGAAAGGTTTGTGAAAACCAGGAAAACCTTGAAATAAAAGAAGAGGAAGTTGTGGATATTTTGGTTGAAAAGGAAAAGGTAATAGGAGTAAAAACCGCTGAAGGAAACAAGTACAGGGTAAAATCTGTGGTGGTTACAACGGGGACCTTTCTTAACGGTGTTATATATATAGGACATAAAACTATGAAAGGAGGAAGGGCGGGAGAATCGCCGTCGGAAAGCTTATCAACCTTTTATAAAAGGCATGGTTTTCCCTTAGCGAGATTCAAAACGGGAACCCCCGCAAGACTTGACAAACGAACCATTGACTTCTCCGGTCTTGAGATAGCCCCCGGGGACGATCCTCCCCCTAAATTTTCCTTCTGGACAAAGCCAGTAGGAACCTATTGGTTTGAAGAGGGTAAAGAACAGGTGCCTTCTTGGATAACATATACGACGGAGAAGACCCATAAAATAGTTAGGGATAATCTGGATAAAACCGCCCTCTACGGGGGGTTGATAAAAGGTATAGGACCGAGATACTGTCCTTCCATTGAAGACAAGATAGTAAGATTTCCCGATAAAGACAAACATCTTATATTCCTTGAACCGGAAGGCACTGATGTAATAGAGATATATCCTAACGGTTTGTCTACATCCCTTCCAGAAGATATTCAAATAGAGATGTACAGATCAATACCCGGTCTTGAAAATGTTGAAATACTTAAACCCGCCTATGCCATAGAGTACGATGTCGTACCCCCGACGGAGCTGTATCCAACCCTTGAGACAAAGAAGATAAGGGGACTCTTTCACGCGGGTAACTTTAACGGAACTACCGGTTACGAGGAAGCGGCGGGTCAAGGTATTCTGGCAGGAATAAATGCAGCACTAAGGGTTTTCGGTAAAGAACCCATATATCTGAGGAGGGATGAATCTTACATAGGTGTGATGATAGATGACCTTACAACAAAAGGTGTTACGGAGCCTTACAGGTTATTCACTTCCCGATCGGAGTACAGGCTTTACATAAGGCAAGACAATGCCTTATTCAGGCTTGCAAAGATAGGCAGGGAAGTGGGATTGCTTGATGAGGAAAGGTATAAGATGGTTGAGGAGCTGAAGGGAGAAATAGAGAAATGGTGTGAATTTTACAGGAAAGAAAGACTCCAGGTAGCCATAGGAAGTGATATAAGGGGCTACACGGTAGCACAGCTGTTTACCGCAAACTACACCCTGGAAGATCTTAAGGGATACAACATAGCTACACCCGAGCATCCCTTCGTAAGGGAAGAGGTGGAGATTGCCCTGAAGTATGAACCTTATGTGGAAAGGGAGAGGAAGATTTATGAGAAGATAAAAAGGCTTGAGGATATAAGGATACCTGAGGATATTGATTATAAAAAGATTCCCGGGCTGACAAAGGAAGCGGTTGAAAAACTTGAAAGGTTCAAACCCATAACGGTAGGTCAGGCTTCAAGGATTGATGGCATAACGCCCGCCACCATAACAGCCCTTCTGGTTTACTTAGGCAAACTTGAATAACCGCCTCCCCCCGGAGTTTCTATACGCAATATATCCCCCTTTCTCAGTTTTACATTTACCTTAGACGGAAGAATTTCCTCTTTACCTTCCCTTATAAGCACATTCCTTCCCGTCATACCTGGTTCTCCGCCGAACAAACCGTAGGGAGGTATCCTTCTTCTCTCAGATAATATTGAAACTTCCGCATCACAAAGAAGTTCTATCTCCCTTACTATACCGTCACCGCCCCTATACATACCCCTTCCTCCCGAATCTCTTCTTATGGAGTATTCCCTCACCTTTAAAGGATATTCATGCTCTATAACCTCAACGGGTGTGTTCATAGTATTAGTCATGTGAGAATGTACCGCACTCTCCCCGTCACCACCCGCAAAGGCTCCCATGCCTCCTCCTATGGTTTCGTAATAAGTAAAGGGCTTTCCCTTTCTCTCATCAAAACCGCCTATAGCAATATTGTTCATAGTACCCTGACTTGCAGCGGGTATAATATCAGGCATTGCGTGAGAGAGAGCACCGAGCAAAACATCCACTATCCTCTGAGATGTTTCAACATTACCCCCCGCAACAGCCCTCGGAAAATTTGCATCAACAACCGTTCCCTTTTTAGTAATAACCTTTACAGGTCTGTAAACACCACCGTTACTTATAACATTCTCACCCATTAAACATTGAAATGCATAGTAAACGCATGACAGGGTTATAGACCTAACAGCATTTACAGATCCCTCCACTTCCTTATCTGATTCAGAAAAATCAACAGCAGCCTCGTCTCCATCCACCTTTAATTTCACCCTTATTGCTATATCCTTTGCGGAAATGCCGTCATCCTCTAAAAAATCCTCAAAGTAGTATTCCCCATCAGGTATCTTTTTAATAACTTCCCTCATCAATCTTTCTCCATAATCAAGAAGTGCATTTGCGTAAAGGAGAACTTTCTCCCTACCTTCCTTTTCAATAATCCCTTTAAGCCTTTCAGCACCAACTCTGTTGGTTATAATCTGAGCCATCAAATCTCCCTTTCTCTCTTCCGGTGTTCGTGTATTCCTTAAGAATATCTCAAGCACATCTTTATCCAATACTCCCCCCTTTACCACTTTCACAGGAGGCACTATAAGACCTTCCTGAAATATAGAAGTGGAAAGGGGCATGGAACCCGCACTCATACCCCCCACATCCGCATGGTGTGCCCTGTTTGCCACATAAAATAACAACTCCCCTTCATAATAAACGGGAGCTACAAGGGTAACATCGGGAAGGTGCGTACCTCCCCTGTAAGGATCATTAAGCATAAGCATGTCTCCCTCTTCAAGCTCTATCTCCCGTACCGCAATCTTAACCGACTCTGGCATTGAACCGAGATGGACCGGTATATGAGCAGCTTGGGCTACCATTTCACCCTCTTTGTTAAATACGGCGCAGGAAAAATCCTTTCTTTCCTTTATATTGGGAGAAAAAGATGTCCTCTGTAAAACACCCCCCATCTCCTCCGCCACGGATGAAAAGAGATTTTTAAATATTTCAAGATATATAGGATTTATACGATTCAAACGGTTACCTCTTCCAAACTGACCACCTCTTCCGGATGGGCTATCCTTCCGAGTACCGCACTTGCTGCAACAACCGCAGGATTTGCAAGATAAGCCTCACTCTTGGGATGCCCCATCCTTCCGGGAAAGTTTCTGTTTGATGTAGATATACACCTTTCACCTTCCGCAAGTACCCCCATGTGACCGCCCAGACAGGGACCGCATGTTGATGTAGAAACAACACAACCAGCCTCAAGGAATATATCTATAAGACCTTCCTTTAAAGCCTTTATATAAACATCCTTTGATGCAGGTATAACTATACACCTTACATAAGGGTGTACCCTTTTACCTTTTAATATTTTTGCTGCTATTCTAAGATCTTCAAGTCTTCCGTTCGTACACGATCCTATAAATGCCTGATCTATGGTTACATCGGAAAGTTCATAGACGGAAACAACATTTGAGGGAAGATAGGGCTTTGCTACCAACGGATCTATCTGCGAAGCATCCCATTCGTAAATTTCAATGTATTCCGCATCCTCATCACTCTTGTAAATTGCAAACTCCCTGTTTGTACGCGCTTTTACATACTCCACTGTCTTTTCATCGGGAGCTATTATACCGTTCTTTGCCCCAGCCTCTATAGCCATGTTAGCAATTGTAAGCCTCTGTTCTATGGAAAGGCTTCTTATGGTTTCACCTTCAAACTCCATAGCCCTGTAAAGGGCTCCGTCCACACCTATCTGCCCTATGGTGTAAAGTATAAGGTCCTTACCGCTCACCCATGGCTTAAGGGAACCGTAAAATATAAACTTCATGGACTCGGGTACCTTAAGCCATATCTCTCCGGTTGCCATGGCGTAGGCTATATCCGTAGATCCCACCCCCGTTGAAAAGGCTCCCAAGCCTCCGTAAGTGCATGTGTGTGAATCCGCACCTACCACAAGATCACCGGGAACAACAAGTCCTCTTTCGGGAAGAAGGGTATGTTCTATGCCTTCTCCTTCCTCAAAGAAATGTTTGATTCCGTATTTTTTGGCAAAATCCCTCACGATCTTAGCCTGCTCCGCGGATTTTATATCCTTAGCGGGAACAAAGTGGGAAAGTACAAGGGCTATCTTTTCGGGATCAAAAACCTTATCTATACCGTACTTTTCCAACAGTTTTATGGCAAGAGGGGCGGTAACATCATTAGCCATTGCAAGATCCACTTTTGCATTAACGAGATCACCTGGCTTAACCTCCCTCTTACCAGAATGCTCAGCTATTATCTTTTCAGTGATGGTCATACCCATCAGCCCTTTACCTCCTTTTCCTCCTTTTCAGATTTTTCCCCTTTAAGGGAAGAAACATCCGCACCCTCTGATTTACAAGCATTTCTCACCTTTACACCGTACAACTTCAACACTTCTACAAATTCTTCACAAGATATGGTCTCTTTTTCAAGCAGTTTCTTAACAACAGCCTTTATAGGCTCTTTGTACAACTCTATAACATTCTTGGCATATTCGTATGCGGAGCTAAGAATCTTCTTTACCTCCTCATCAATCTCCTTTTGAAGCTCGGGACTCGTATCTATGCTCGTTGTTATACCTCCTATGAATGGATTTGCCACCTTCTTAACAGCAATCGGTCCCACCTTGTCACTCATACCCCACATGGCAACCATCCTGTAAGCAAGCTCCGTAGCCCTTTGGAGATCGTTCTCCGCACCCGTTGTTATCCCTTCCTTACCGTAGAATATCTCTTCCGCAGCCCTTCCACCCATAAGGACAAGTATTCTACCGTAGATATCCTTTTTGTCATATATATGCTTGTCCTCTATGGGAAATTGCTGGGTAACACCCAACGCTCCGCCTCTCGGAATTATTGAAACCTTGTGAAGGGGATCGGAATTTGGAACCATCAATCCCATTATTGCATGTCCCGCTTCGTGGTAGGCTATCTGCTCTTTCTCCCTGTCTGATATTGCCATCCCCTTCCTCTCAAGACCCATCATAACCCTATCTATCGCCTCTTCTATCTCAGCCATACCTATTTTGTCCTTACCCTTCCTTGCAGCAAGCAATGCTGCCTCATTAAGTATGTTTTCAAGATCCGCACCAGTAAATCCGGAAGTAGCCCTTGCCACAATTTCAAGATCAACATCATCATCCAGTTTTTTATTCCTTGCATGAACTTTAAGAATCTCATACCTTCCCTTGACATCAGGCTTGGGTATAAATATCCTTCTGTCAAATCTTCCCGGTCTCAACAGGGCTGGATCAAGGATATCCGGTCTGTTGGTTGCAGCGATTACTATAATACCTTCAGATGTGTCAAATCCATCCATTTCAACAAGGAGTTGGTTTAAGGTTTGCTCCCTTTCATCATTGCCACCGCCGAGATTCACCGCTCCTCTTGACCTTCCTACCGCATCAATCTCGTCTATGAATATTATGCAAGGAGCATTCTTCTTTGCGGTTTCAAAGAGATCTCTCACTCTTGCCGCACCGACACCCACAAACATTTCAACAAAATCGGAACCCGATGCGGAAATAAATGGCACATGGGCTTCACCCGCTATAGCCCTCGCAAGCAATGTTTTACCCACACCCGGTTCACCGTAAAGCAGTACACCCTTCGGGGGTCTCCCGCCCACCTTATGGAATCTTGCGGGATCCTTGAGATAATCTATTATCTCTTTTACCTCTTCCTTTACCTCATCAATACCCGCCACATCCTTCAAGGTAATCTTGGGTTTGTCATCTACATAAACCTTTGCTTTGCTCTTACCGAAAGTAAAAGCCCTCGTAGGACCCCCACCCCCGCTCATCTGTCTCATCATTGCAATCCATATACCTATGAAAAGAAGTATGGGTAGCCACGAAAGTAAAAGACTGAACAGCCAACCGTTACCCCCGTCAACGGGTTCCACATTAACACTTACACCCTTTTCAATCATCTTGTTTACAACATCATCGGAACCAACGGGTATGGCGGTTTCTATCCTTTGCCCCTCGGATGTAACCGCACTTATCCTCTGACCTTTTACGACAGCTTCCTTTATCTTTCCTTCCTCAACCATTTGAACAAATGTATTTAAAGGCGTTCTCAAAGCCTGCTGACTCCTCTGCTCAAAGAAATTAAAGGCAAATATCATAAGCCCTATAATTGCAAACCATATAAGTATGTTCCTTACAATATTCACGCCCTTTCCTTCCTTACCGGACCACCCAAAAGTCCGGTACCGGGCTATTTATATCCCGCCGTCCTAAAGGGTATCCATAGACCCGGCAGGCGGCATTTGGATACCCCTTAAATCAAATTATATCCCATCAAGAAAAATTCACCTGATATATGTTATAAATTAAAAGAAATTATCAGCTTTTCAAGTAAAGTTTACCCCTTTTACTTATAACCTCACGACCCCCGCCTATATTAACCCTTCCTCCCTTAAACAACAATCTCCTTATCTGTTCTATCTTTCTGAATTCCCTTATCCCTATCCACCTTTTGATAACCCTCCTCTGAAGCGCAGTATGTTCATTTCTCAACAGCTTACAATCTATACTTCCATCTTCATCCTTGATCCTTTTAAGCAATTCCTCAGAAACTGCATCCATAAACCTGTTCTCCTCCGTAAGGATATCCCTAAATGCAAGAAGAGTATCCTCCACCGACGGGTTTATCTCTTTAACAACAGGCATGATCCTGTGTCTTATTTTGTTCCTTACAAATTCAAAACTGTAGTTGGAAACATCTTCTACCCAATCAAGTCTTCTCTCAACGGCAAACCTACTTATCTCCTCCTTTTTAACAAGAAACAATGGTCTTATCACTTTCCCTTCCTTAGGCTCAAAGCCCGTTATACCCTCAAGACCGCTACCCCTTATAAGCCATAAGAATATGGTTTCCACAAGGTCATTGAGATGATGACCCGTAGCAATAAGATCGTAACCCTCCTTTTTGAGAATATCATGGAAAAACTCATATCTTAGCCTGCGGCCTGCTTCTTCCAAACTTAAACCCTCTTTCCTCGCAAATGCACGTGTATCTACTGATGAAGTGAAAATCTTTACACCCACCTTTCTAGCAAATTGCCTGCAGAATTCCTCATCCCTGTCCGCATCCTCTCTAAGCTTATGATTTAAATGGGCAAGGGCAATCTCTTTAAGATTAAAAAAGTGGGAAAGCTCTTTAAGGGCTGTATAAAGCACTACCGAATCAACACCTCCAGAAAAGGCTATTAGTATCCTTGAACGTGGAGGTATTAAGCAATATTTTCTTTGAAGATATACCACCTTTCTAAGTACACTCATTACCTCAATTTTATATTAACATCAGGATAGGTTTGGCACGCTTGTTGCTTAATAATAACAGCAGGAGGAAAACAATGAAGGTTTATATAGTCGGTGCGGGACCAGGAGATCCAGAACTTATCACACTTAAAGCCTTGAAGGTATTAAGTGTTGCAGAAGTAATCATATATGATCGTTTAATAGACAGGGAGATACTAAAATATGCACCTCCTTCATGTCAGCTTATTTATGCGGGTAAGGAAAGGGGTAAGCATAATCTGTCCCAAGAAGAAATAAACAGGCTGATGTACTCTAAAGCAAAGGCGGGCTACAGGGTTGTAAGACTTAAAGGAGGAGATCCTCTCCTTTTCGGAAGGGGAGGGGAAGAGATTCTCTATCTTGCAAAAAGGGGAATTGATGTGGAAGTAATCCCGGGTGTAAGTTCAATAAACGGAGTTTCCGCCTCCGCCTTTATACCGTTAACCCACAGGGATATATCATCTTCAGTTGTAATCATAAGCGGTCACCCTCCTATAAAAAGGGAAGAAAGGATAGACTGGAAAGGTGTGGCAAGGATAGATACTGTGGTAATATTGATGGGCGTGGGAAGACGACAGTACATAGCTAAAAAGCTAATAGAGGCAGGTAAGGATCCTTCAGAACCGGTAGCCTTTATAGAAAAGGGTACTACCGATTCGGAAAGGATAACTGTAACAACATTGCAGGAAGTTGCGGAGAATCCCCCACATATTGAACCTCCCGCCCTCTTTGTAGTAGGAAAGGTTGTAAGAATAAGGGAGGAAGTGTTAGATGCCTTACTTTCCCATGTTTGTAAATCTTGAAGGCAAAAAAGTGGTGG
Source organism: Aquificales bacterium (assembly GCA_015491275.1). Taxonomy (GTDB): domain Bacteria; phylum Aquificota; class Aquificia; order Aquificales; family Aquificaceae; genus WFWF01. The sequence continues at coordinate 10,552 of WFWF01000143.1, forward strand.
TGGTAGGAGGTGGAAAAGTTGCCTTAAGAAAGGTTGAAAAACTCCTTGAATTTAATCCTGATATACACCTTATAGCCCCGAAAGTATGCAAAGAAATTGAAGTTCTTGCTAAGGAAGGTAAGATTAAGATGTACAAAAGGTACTTTCGTCCTTTTGATATAAAAGATGCCTTTATGGTTATATGTGCAACCGACAATAAAAAAGTGAATAAAAAAATATCAAATTTAGCAAGAAAAAAGAATATACCTTGCAATGTGGTTGATAATCCTTCCCTATGCAGTTTTATATTTCCGGCGATAATCACAAAGGGTGATTTATCCATAGGCATATCAACATCTGGGAAAGCACCGTCACTCTCAAAAACAATAAAATCGGTTATAGAAAACACCCTTCCCCAAGATATTGATATTACTCTTGGAAACATTGCAAAAAAAAGGTAAAATTTTAACTAAACAATCTCCACGGAGGACAAAATGACAGATTATGAGAAATTACTTGCGGATGATTATCTTGAAATAGCCGGTAGGAAATTTAAATCAAGACTTATTATAGGATCGGGGAAATTTAAAAGTTTTCAGGAGAATAAAGAGGTCCTTGAGGCTTCCGGAGCGGAGATAATAACTGTTGCGGTAAGAAGGGTGAATATTACTGACCCCACAAAGGATAATCTTCTTGATTATATAGATCCGAAAAAATACCTCATACTTCCCAATACTGCGGGATGCTATACCGCTGAAGAAGCAATAAAAACAGCAATGCTTGCAAGGGAAGCTACGGGTATAAACTGGATAAAGCTTGAGGTAATAGGTGATCAAAAAACACTTCTTCCGGATATGGAACAAACCTTAAAGGCTGCGGAGATACTTGTTAAGGAAGGCTTTGTTGTGCTTCCTTACATATTTGATGATCCCGTATATGCAAAAAAGTTTGAGGATATAGGATGTGCTGCTGTAATGCCCCTCGCAGCACCTATAGGGTCAGGTCTTGGACTTCAAAACCCCTACAACATTATATTTATAAAGGAAGCTGTTTCCGTACCGGTTATAGTTGACGCCGGTATAGGTAGCGCTTCCGATATACCCCCCGTTATGGAATTGGGTGTTGACGCCATTTTGACAAATACAGCACTGGCGGAGGCAAAGGATCCCATAAAGATGGCCGTGGCCATGAAACACGCAACTATTGCAGGAAGGCTTGCCTACTTAGCGGGCAGGATGCCCAAGAGGACATATGCGGTTCCCTCTTCCCCACTCAAAGGCGTTCCCTATAAATCATGATAGATGTTGCGGTAGTAGGAGGCGGTATATCTGGTCTTTCTGTCGCATACAGATTAAAGGCGGAAGGTGTAAAGGTAAAGGTATTTGAAAGGGAAGATCAACCAGGTGGTTCCGTAAGAACATTAAAAATAAAAGGTTACATTTGTGAATTGGGACCCCAAACGGTCCTTGCGGATAAAGAGGTAACGGAGTTCATAAAATCAACGGGTATTGAACCCCTATTTGCCTCTGAAGAGTCAAAGATAAGATACATATACAAAGGCGGTAAGCTTATTCCTGTACCTATAAATCCCGTATCCTTTTTAACATCACCTCTCCTGAGCCTAAAAGGTAAACTGTGCGTACTTGCGGAGCCCATAGCAAGAAAAAGGACTAAGGAAGAAGAAAGTGTTGCTGAATTTGTTAAAAGAAGATTCGGTGAAGAATTCCTTGAAAATATAGTATCTCCTTTTTTGTCAGGTGTTTATGCTGGTGATCCGGAAAAGCTTTCAGTAAAGTATGCAGTAAGAAGGATATATGAGCTTGAGGAGAAATTCGGCAGTGTTATAAAGGGTGCTATAAAGCTGAAAGCTTTGGGACCGAGGGGAAGGCTTATATCCTTCAAGGAAGGCTTTTACCAGTTTATTGAACATCTGTCACAAAACCTTGATATAGAATTGGGAAGCCCAGTCCTTAATATTACAAAAAAGGAAGACAGATATATAATTACAACGCCAAAAGATAAGTACGAAGCAAAAATAGTTGTTCTTGCAGTTCCCTCATACAGCCTTACATATATATTGAGAAGCCTATATCCATCGGTAGCAGAAGAATTTGACAAGATAGAATATGCACCCCTTGTGGTTGTAAACTTGGGAGTTAAAAAGGGCAATATACCTCCCGGTTTCGGCTTTCTGATTCCGAGAAAGGAAGGAAAAAGAATACTCGGCGTTATATTCAGCTCTCATCTTTTTCCGGAAAGAAATCCGGAAGATAAGGAGCTTTTAACCGTATATATAGGCGGTGCTACAGATCCAGAAGCTATTGAATTGGAAGAAGATGAACTTTTAAATATAGTGAAGAGAGAACTCAATGAAATACTCGGCATAGATGAAATAGATTTCTATCACATTAAAAAATGGAAAAAGGCGATACCCCAGTACAATCTGGGTCACGGGAGATACTATGAGCTGAGGGATGATATTGAAAACAACTTTAA
>WFWF01000144.1 GCA_015491275.1 Aquificales bacterium
AAACAATAAGAAAATAGACTACCGCTTTAACACCTATTAGACTTGCGGATGCTATCCCCGCAAGGAAGTAGCCCGAATGGGCTACAGATGAGTAAGCAAGAAGCCTTTTTATATTCTTTTGAACGAGGGCTACCGCATTTCCGTACAACATTGTGATACCCGCTATTACGCTAACAGTAAGGACCCAGGGAAGGTGGAAGGTTTCCGAAATATAGGGCATAACCCTTATAACGGGAATGAAGAAAGCCATCTTACCGACAGAAGCCATGAAGGCTGTTACCGGCGTGGGGGCACCTTCGTAAGCATCAGGAAGCCAAAAGTGAAAGGGAACAGCACCCACCTTTGCCGCGAACCCTATCATGAAGAATACAAGACCGAGTATTAAGTAATGGAGATCTTCACCCTTATGGGTAAGTATTTCCCTTAAATCAACGGATCCGCTGTATATGTACATAAACACCGCTCCGTAAGATGCAAGGGCTATGCTTATTCCTCCGAAGATGAGATATTTAAAGGCACCCTCCTTTGATATGAAACTGCCCCTGAGTAATGCTGTTAATATATAAAAGCCTACCGATACAAGTTCAAGGGCTACATAAACAACTATCAGGTTATAGGATGAGGCAAGTATCATGGCACCCAGGAGTGTAAAGGTAATTATGTAATAATATTCACCGTAGAAGGATTTCCTTTCGGAGAAGTATATCCTTGAAAAGGCGAGTGCGGTAAGGGCTATTAGTATTGCAAATACCTTTATGATGAGGGAAAGTTTGTCCACAACATAGGTCCCACCGAAATTTACACCGGTTTCAACAAGGGGAAAGCTAAGGAGTGCTATTATGTAACCGCCCGCTGTTAAGGGTGGCAGTATTGCTCTTTTTTGTGAAGGCTTTAAGAAAAGTTCTAAAGCAAAAAGGACGAAAGCCAAGGTAAAGATAATCAATTCCGGTAATACGGAAGATAACTTTCCTATCTCAACAGCACCTACCAGTCTCTCTATACCCATAAACTTTACCCCTTACCTATTAAGGATATTTAAAGTAAAGAAATCAAGAAATCTTTCGTAAAAACCGAAGAATATAAAGGGCAAGAAACCAACCATGAATATGGGAATAATAACACCTATAAAGGCAAGAAGCTTTGCCCCTCTTATGTCTTTAAAGTGTATCAAAACACTCTCTTCCTTTACATCAAGAAATAAGGTCTTTAACATATAAAGAACATAAACCGCACTAAAAAACCCGCCCACCAGAACACCTATAGCAAGTTCCATGCCGTGTTCCCTTGCGGACATTAGTGTTAAGAATTTACCCCAGAAAGACGAACCTCCGGGAAGACCCATGGAAGCAAAACCTGTTATAGCCACTATTATGGCGAATATGGGCATAAATTTTACGGAACCTCTAAGATTGTCCATATTGAAGGTGTGGAGCCTATTATAGACAAAACCCGCTATCATAAACAGAGAGGCGCTGGTAAGTCCGTGTGCGAACATCTCTATAACGGATGCCTTAAAACCTATCTTGTTAAGGAAAAACATAGAAGCAACAACGAAGCCCATGTGACTTACGGAGGAGTAGGCAACAAACCTTTTTATATTCTTTTGGACTATGGTCATCCATGAAGCGTATGCTATGCTGATAATTCCAAGTATTGCCAAGTACGGGAAAAGGAATTTTGAGGCTTCGGGGAAAAGTCCTATGTTGAATCTCAGAAGGGCGTATGTTCCCATTTTAAGCAAAATTGCAGCAAGAACCACTGAACCCGCAGTGGGTGCCTCTCCGTGTGCATCGGGAAGCCATGTATGAAACGGAACAATGGGTGTTTTTACCGCAAAGGCTATAAAGAATAAAAAGAATAGAAATATCTCAAATAGCAGGGAGTATTCATTATTAAGGAGATCAAAGTAATTGAAGGAAAACTCTCCGAACTTTTTATAATGCTGGGACGCGGTTGACACTATTCCAGCAAGCAGGAAGAGTGAAGAGACAAAAATGTAAATGAAAAATTTGTAGGCGGAATAAAGTCTGAGTTTGTATCCCCATATAC
>WFWF01000145.1 GCA_015491275.1 Aquificales bacterium
CTCGGTTTTCTCCATCTCAAGGTAGAGTCTGTCTATGCTCCTCTTGAGAAAGCTAATCTCACTCCTGAGTCTTCTTATTTTTTTCACAGCTTATTCCGCTCTGAAGTAGATGGGTCTTGAGACTTTCCCGTTCCTTTCCACCACACACCCTACCGCAAGTCTCTTCATAGAGGAACATAGGTCTATGGAGAGAACTCTCTCGGATGTCTTTTCTTCTTCCTCTGTCTCTTTCTCAAGCACAAGCACAAGGTAATATTCCTATCCCCTGTGGGTTCTCTCTCTCTTTTAAGAAGCGGAGCTTTTGGGGTGTATCCGTCCCTCAAAAGTTTTCTTACCCTCTCAGGTGTCTCAAGCTTTACTTTCTTCCATATCCACCTTTTTCCTTCGGGAAGCTTTATCCGAAGCTCTATCTTGTCTTCTTCTACTTTCAGCTTCTTGAACTGTCCGTTCTCTACTGAGTCATCAGCATCTGTCAAAAACACATCTCCGCTAAAGCATGGTCTTTCAAGCTCAAAGTAGGAATTTATCTTCTTTCTTTTCCTTATCAGGTTCTTGACCTGTCTTTTGACGTTGATGATAAAGTGAAGACTCTGAGATAGTTCAAACTCCCTCTTTATCTCCCACTCAGATATGAGTGTCAGACATGGTCTTGAGTAGATGAGTTCAAAGAGTCTTTTCCTCTCCCTCTGAAACCTGACAATTCTTCCTGAAAGTTCAAGTGAGTTTCTGAAGAACCTTGAGGGAATAGCTGTTGTTCTTTGAAAGAGGGTTCTAAAGACTTCCACGCTTTTGAACTTCTGTCTACCTGCTCAAAGCCCTCTTCGTTCCATAGTTTTCCGAGCTGGATGTTCACAAGAGCTTTGCTCCTCTCAAAGAGGTTGTGAAGGTAGAAGCTCGGGTGTTTGGGGAGTTTCACTTTGTGAGAGAAGACTATCTTGTTTTCAGTTTTGCTTTTTTTCATCCTCAAGCTCCCTTTTTACCTTCTCCACGAACTCCTTAGCTTTCCTTGACCTAATCCCGTATAGCTTTCCCGCAAAGGAAGTGAGAATAGCTATGAGGTCATCTATTAGCTCCCTCTCAGGTTCCTTGAACTTCTTTCCGTTCACCTCTATTATCTCCACTCCAAGGGCTTTGAAGAACTCCTTAAAAGCGTCGTATCCGAATCTGGTGAGTCTATCAGGATGGGTGATGGCTATTGCTCTTATTTTCTTCTCCTTTGTAAGCTCTATGAGTTTCAGGAGCCCCTTCCTATCTCCCTTGAGTCCGCTTGCTATGTCCTTTATCTCATAAACTCTCTCAAAATCCATAGCTACTTTCTGTTTCAAGAACTCAAACTGAGTTTCTAAGTCCTTCTTCTGGTCGTGGGAGCTTACCCTTGCATAGAGTGCTACTGCGTTGTCTCTTTCTCTCTGAAGTAACTTCAGGATTTCCTCTTCGGGATAGACCCAGTCCCTTCCAACTCTGACAGCTTTTATATTCTCCTTTATTACCTCTACAGACCTACTTTGCTCCTCCATGGCAACCGCTATGGATTCTATTGCGGTCATGACCTTCTTAACCACATCCTCTATACTTGTATAGCTCTCCACCATCTCTTTTGAAGTTTTCTCACCCTTTTCAACTGCAACAAGCACCTCTTCAACAAGACCAGAAATTTCCTTAGCAGCACTGCCTGAAATTTCTGCAAGTTTTCTTATCTCATCCGCAACAACCGCAAAACTTTTACCGAGATCCCCTGCTCTTGCAGCTTCTATCGCAGCATTCAAGGCTATGAGATTTGTCTGCTCCGCTATTTCTATAATCTTGTCAGTTATACTGCCTATCCTTTTGCTTACCTCAACTATCTCCTCCGTAGAGGCATACATCTCCCCTACTTTGCCCTTACCCCTCTCTATCACCCCAACCATATCATGGGACATATTCTTTACCCTTAGTGTCTCCTCGGAGACACTTCGTATGGCTGCTGTTGTCTCTTCCACAGAAACGCTCATACCGCCTATATTTTCCGTAACATCCTTAAGATTTGTCTTTATACGGTTAAGAAGCCCTTGGAGTTTTTCAAGGGAATCATTAATATAATCTACAAGCTCCTGGGTATCACCGCGGAAGTTTTCCTTAATCCTTACCTGAAGGTCACCATTTGAAACCTTGCCCATTACATCTTTAAAGGACTCCATAACCCTGCTAAGCTCTGATAGAGATTTATTAACATTGTCCGCTATGATTTTAAGATCACCCCTGAAGTTACCTTCTATCCGCTTTTTAAAGTTACCCCGTGCAAGCTCAGAAACCGCACCTATTATACTTCTTAGCGCCATGCCTATTTGATTGAGCATATCCTTTACAGCTCCCTCAATTACATGGAACTCATCCTTCAGCCCAGTCCCTTTATACCCACCGAGGGCTGAAAATTCCATTTTCGTTGATACCTCCTTCACAAAATTTACCGTCTCTTCTATTCTCAAAGATATGGACCTGAAGGTCTTGTAAATAAAAATACCTGTACCAAGGGAGACAATAACCGCAACCAGAGATGTTGCAAAAAATTTAAAAAGTGCGCTCCTGCTTTCTTCAACAGCCTTTTCCCTTATATCCCTCAGTATAATATCCTCCGTTTCTTTAATCAGATTTATCTTTTTTGTCTGAATTTCAAACCATAGGGTCGGTTCTACATTGAATCCTTTCCTCTTTTCAACAGCTAACCTTTCCAATGCTTCCGCCTCTTTGAACTCCTCTTTTCCCTTTACATCATCAAATATCCTTATGTAGTATTCAGGCGCAATTGTGGAAAAGGAAGATATGTAAGCCTTTCTTCTTCCTTCAAGCTCCGTAAATTTTATGAAAAGATCCTCCTCAAATGTATCTCTTGCAAATACTACACTTAAAAGAGCCCTCTTTATGCCTTCTATATCCTTGGCTTTAAGGAAAAAAGATAAGGCAAGTATTCGCGACCCCATATTTGTATCACCCGCCTCCTTAAACATATAGCTAACAGTATCTATAAGCTTGTTTATAAGTGAAGTGTAAAACCTTACAACTTCCTCCTTGCTTATCTCCAAGGAATCCACCTTCTCCCTGATTTCTTTAAGCTTCTTAAGATCTTCTGTTATATTGCCAAGCATACCTTTTTCATAAACTTCCGCCTTAAACCTTTTTATCATCTCATCAGTTTTCTTTCTTTGCTTTGAAAGTTCGTCCTTGAACTTCGTCCCCCCGCTTCCTACATAACCCGTACTCATACCCCTTTCCTTCTAAAGCTCATGGACGAGTAAGGAAGCGATTTGCACTACCTTTGATATCTCCGCTATATTAGAAGCGGACCTGTAGTCAAACCAGAGGTTAACGGTTATTATGATAGAAAGTAAAACAGTGAATGATAATGGTAAAAAGACTGCAACCCCTATCTTAGCTCTAAGACTTTCCATAGAAACACACCTCCCTTATTTTTTATTCGCAATAAGGGGTAAGGAGTTGAGACAATCTTTAAACTAACTCAACTCCCCCTTTTTAGTTTTTCAATTTCTTTTCTTATTTCTTCAACGACTTCCGGATTATAGATTTCTTTTTTGTTATCCTTCTTAATTGAAAATACTATAAACACCTTTCCACCGAAATTCTCCTCAAATTTCATATGAGTTCTGCCCAGCCATTCTTTCCATCGGTAAATCTCCGGTGTTTGTTCATAAGTTATAGGTTTTATCTGCAAACCAATATATTTCTCTCCAACCTGAATGTAAAAATCCACATTATAAAGTCTATCCCACTCGTCTGGAGCAGGTTTTATTTCTATGCCTAAATCCCTTTGCAACTTTCCATATATAGTTTTTATCTCTGTTAAATACCCATCATAAGTTCTGTTAATTACAAGATCATAAATATACTGGATACAATCCTCTTCGGTTACTTCATCAATCTCCGCTTGAATAACCTCTGTAATTTTCACATATAATTTTCTTCCCAGATCTTCAATATACTCCTCAGGAGATAGAGAAATACCTTTGCTTCTGAGAAAATCTGCAAATTTTTTGTAATAAAATTGTTCCCAATCTTTAACTGTTTTCGGACCACATTCGCGAATCCATTGCGATACTGGACCTACGCTATTCTTTTTGTTCAGCCCCCATCTATTTGTTGCCATGTTTAGTATCCATTCCTTAGCCATTATTTCACCTCTTTTTCAAACCCAATAAATTTTGCCTTATATCTATACTCCCTTGTTCTATCAGCTACAGCTATACCAGACTTTATTAAGTAAGCATTTACAAAAATTTTGTTTTTAAGATAAACATACGCTTCTGCGGTATTTCCATCCAAAACAGAACCGTCATCAAACCGCAAGAAAACCTCTTTTTTCAAAACGTAATTCTTTAAATATCTTAATGCTTCTTCTTTTTTGATCACTTTTATTCCCAAAAATTTAACTTTCAATCCCGTGTTTAATAATAATGTTTGTTCATCAATAATATCTACAACCCTGTAAAGCCTATCATTTTTAAAATTAAACCTTTTAGGATCTATCTTCGGTTTAGCATCTTTAATTCTGGGCTTATAATCTATCTCATCAACATCTACTGGCGATCTTCGTTTCATAATCTGTATATTTCTGCTGAATTGTAATAAGCTTTCTCTTAGTCCAAGTTTTTCCTTTATTATTTCCAAGAACTTCTCATTTATTTCGTAACCTATAGCATTTCTTCTCAGACTCAAAGCAACTTTTACAGTGGTTCCACTTCCGAGAAAAGGGTCAAGAATAGTATCACCAACAAATGTATACATTTTTATCAATCTTTTTGGTAACTCCTCTGGAAACATTGCTTCGTGTTCTACCTGTCTTGCTCCACCAAAATACCAGTGTCCGTAGAAATATTCTTTCCACTCCTCTTTTGTTAGTTTAGATTTCTCTTTTATATCCTTGGATACTTTTGGGCTCTTACCCGGCTTTTTAAAAATAAGTATGAATTCGTAATCTATCTCGACCATTCCATTTGGAGGATACGGGTAGGAACCCATCACATTTGCCCCCCCAGTCGTATTCATTGTGGTTTTCTTCTGCCAAATTATAGAGCCCATGTAATCAAAGCCTATGCTCTCACACTGCGCTATAAACTCAGCATGTAAAGGTATGACTTTATATCTCCCATAAATTATAGAACGCGCAAATTGATCACCTATGTTTATGCATAGCCTTCTTCCTGGCTTTAAAATCCTGTAACATTCTATCCATACACGATAAAGGTCTTTTAAATATTCATGTAAGGATTGTCCATACCCTATCTGTCCAGGGACGCCATAATCCTTAATATGCCAGTAAGGGGGTGAAGTCACAACTAAACCTATACTATTGTCTTCAACCTCAATCATTTTACGACTATCACCTATTATTATTTTTGCCCAGTTGCTCATTGTTTCACTATAATACATTCAATCATAATAACGTTTTTCCTAAAAGTTTTGAACGGTTTAGGACAATGTGTAACCTATATCTGAAGTCCCAGCAAATCAGGGATTTGACCAAAGTAAAGTGAAACCAGGTTCCCGCCTGTTACATGTCGTACAATTTATCAATCCTTCTGGTCCATCATAATACTTCGGGCACCTTCCTCATAGGTTCTGCTTCTGTACTATTGACACATAAAAACTTCACATGTTAAACTCTTTAAACCGTTAAAATCCCAAAGGAGGTTGAGAAGAATGGGTGTACATAAATTGAATCCCAAGGATCATTTGAAGCCTTCAAATCTTAAAGGTATATCCAATGAACAGATAGAGCCCCACTTTGAAGCACACTATAAGGGTTATGTTACAAAATACAATGAGATACAAGAAAAACTTGCGGATAAAAGCTTTTCGGACAGAGGTAAGGCAAATCAGAATTATTCCGAATACAGGGAATTAAAGGTGGAAGAAACATTCAACTACATGGGGATAATACTACACGAGCTTTACTTCGGGCATCTCAAACCTCAGGGAAGCCCTTCCGAAGAATTCAAAAGGAAGGTAGAAGAAGATTTCGGTTCATGGGAAGACTGCGTGGCGGAGCTTAAGGCTGCGGCCATTGCATTCAGGGGATGGGCAATATTGGGGCTTGATGTATTTTCGGGAAGGTTAGTTATAAACGGGCTTGATGCTCACAATGTTTATAATCTGTACGGACTAATACCCCTTATAGTTATTGACACTTACGAACATGCCTATTATGTTGATTACAAGAATAAAAGACCCCCTTATGTAGATGCCTTCTTTGAAAATATAAACTGGGATGTTGTAAATAAAAGATTTGCTAAAGCGATGGAAGCTTGCAGGGCGCTGAAGGACTTCATAGGTTGAAGGAAACAAGGATATTTAAGTACATAAAGGGTATTGTAAGAAACAGGAAATATATGACAACTGAGGAGATAATGCTTATGCTTGAAAGGTACTATAATTTACCCATAAATATACCCTCGGTTTATTACAAGTACAGGAAGATTATAAAGATGGCAAGACAGGAAGTTTACAAGGAAAGGAGGAAGAAAAGGAAAATTGGAGGAGATAAAGGCGTTTAATCACTATCTTGAATATATAGGAGGAGAGCTTTATATAGAAGGGGTGCCTGTAAGAGAGCTGGCGTTGGAGTACGGCACCCCCCTGTATATATACAGTGCAAATTATATAAGGGAAAGGATAGATCTTTATAAAAATGCTTTCCCCGAAGCCCTGATTTGTTATGCGGTAAAGGCTAACTTTAATCCGGAAATAATAAAGATAGCTGGGGAGAAAGGTTGCGGAGCGGATATAGTTTCGGGAGGTGAACTTTTCTTTTCCTTAAAGGCGGATATAGATCCTAAAAAGATAGTATATTCAGGGGTGGGTAAAACCTCTGAGGAGATATCTTATGCCCTTGATACGGGAATCCTCATGTTTAATGTAGAGTCTCGTATGGAACTTGATGTTATAAACGGTATAGCTAAGAGTAAAGGGAAAAAGGCCCCCGTATCTATAAGGGTAAATCCCGATGTTGATCCCAAAACACACCCTTATATAGCCACGGGTATGAAAGAGAGTAAGTTCGGCATAGATATAAAGAAGGCAATAGAAGAATACAAATATGCATCCACCTTAAGCAATATAGAAATTGTAGGAATACACTGTCACATAGGTTCAC
>WFWF01000146.1 GCA_015491275.1 Aquificales bacterium
AAAACCCATGGCAAGACCGCCTACAAAGGGGGACCACCTTTTCCCGAGTATGTTTAAAATCTCTTCCTTTATCATTCAATCCTCTCCTTTAATATAAATTTAGAAATGAAAGAGATTATCTTTTTTACGGGTAAAGGGGGTGTGGGTAAGACGACCCTTTCTCTCATCTCAGCCCTTAAGAGGGCAAGGGAAGGTAAAAAGGTTCTTCTCATTTCCATAGATCCCGCCCATTCTTTATCGGATATTCTTAATGAGGCTAAAGTAACCGTTCCCAATAGCATGGATATTCTTGAAATAGATATATTAAAAGAAACACGAAAGTATATAAGAAATGCTTTAGAGAATATAAGGAAGTTTATAGGAAGTGAAACCTTTAAAAAGGTTAAGGAAACCGTTGAATCATTGGCGGAAGCTCCGGGTACTGAGGATGCGGTTCTTATAGATTTCCTTTCGCGTTTGGTGGTTGAAAAGGGAGATAAATACTCTTACCTGATTATAGATACTGCTCCTTCGGGGCACACCTTGAGGTTTTTAAGGGATATTTCTTCCGCCGGCAGTTTACTTGAACTTATATCAAAGGAAGCAAAGAATATTGAGCACTTGAAGAATTTGTCTGGGACTTTAAAGGGCAATGTTGAAATAAGCAATATACTTAGGGAAAGATCCGAAAGGATAAGGAATTTGGATACTGTCATAAAGAAGGGCAATACTTACTTTTTTGTAATTATGAACCCGGACTATCCATCTTTTATGGAGACGAAGAGACTTATAGAAAACTTGGAGAGGTTGAATCTTAAAATAGGTGCTGTTGTGATTAACAAGATAATGCCTTCCAATATTCCGGAAGAGTACAGAGGGAATCAAGAGGAGATCATTAATAGGGCGGAAAGGGAATTAGGAAGATTTAAAATAATAAAGGTACTCTTCATAAGGGATATGGGCTTCCTTTTTGAAAAGGTTAATATATGAGAGGAGTGAGATGAGTTCTCTTGCAATAGGTCTTATAATAGGTGCGGTTGTCTTGGCTGTTACTGAGATGGTTATGTTTTATCCAAAGAAACAGATTTCTAAAAAGGCTGAGGAACCCACGGTTTTAAATACAGAAAAGAGGGAAGAAAGAAGGGAGATAATAAAGGATATCTACGGTTATTATATAACCGAAGGTAACGAAACCCTTGAAACTGTTGCAAAGAAACTTTACGGATGCAGGGAATGTTGGCTTTCTATTTATGAGCTTAACAAAAGTAAGGTTAAAAAGAATCCTTGGAAGACCCTACCTGAGGGAATAAGACTTAAATATAAAAAGGAACTTACCTATCAGGAAAGAGAGAATTTAAAAAGGGAATATATGTCTTGGCTAAGAAGGATAAGTACGGGTAAATACCTTCCGGAATAATTACTCCCATTCTATGGTTGATGGGGGTTTGGATGAGATATCATAAACAACCCTGTTTACGCCTTCCACCTCATTTATTATCCTTCTCATTACCCTGTCAAGGAAATTGTAGGGCAGTCTGTACCAGTCAGCGGTCATTCCGTCAACACTTTCAACCGCCCTCAATGCTATAACCCTTTCATAAGTTCTTACATCTCCCATGACTCCTACCGATTTTACAGGAAGTAATACCGCAAAAGCCTGCCATATATTTCTGTAAAGCCCTTTCTTTTTTAGCTCTTCCGTGAATATATAATCCGCCTCCCTCAGTATTTTAAGATCCTCTTCCCTCACTTCCCCTATTATCCTTATTGCAAGACCTGGACCGGGGAAGGGGTGCCTGTAAAGTATCTCATCGGGTATGTTAAGTAATTTTCCTATTTCCCTTACTTCATCCTTAAACAGCTCCCTGAAAGGTTCAATAAGTTTTAAATTCATCTTTTCGGGAAGACCACCCACATTGTGGTGGGTTTTTATCTTTGATGCTCCTTCTACATGGGCACTTTCTATTACATCCGGATATAGGGTGCCCTGGAGTAAAAACTCAGCATTTTCTATCTTTTCCGCTTCCTTTTCAAAGACCTCAATGAAGGTGTTGCCTATGATTTTCCTTTTCTCCTCTGGATCTTCTACCCCTTTAAGCCTTTCAAGGAATATTTTTGAAGCGTAAACAACCTTTAAAGGTAAGCCCATTGACTTAAGAAGTTTTTCTATGCTTTCCCTCTCATTCTTTCTGAGGAGACCGTTATCAACGAAAATACACCTTAGATTGTCTCCTACCGCCTTGTGAACTAAAACAGATGCAACAGTTGAGTCAACTCCTCCCGATACCGCGGATATGACCTTTTTGTCTTTTACCTTTTCCCTTATTTCCTTTACCTTTTCCTCTATAAAATTGCCCATTTCCCAATTTTTTTGCCCTTTACATATCTTGAAGATAAAATTTGCAAGTATCTCCTTACCGTACTGTGTATGTGTTACTTCTGGATGGAATTGGATACCGTAAAGTTTCTTATTCTTGTTACCTATAACAGCATGGGGTGAGTTTTCCGATACCGCAAAGGTTTCAAACCTTTCGGGTACATCTATCACCTTATCCGCGTGGCTCATCCATACATCAAAGCTTTCTGGTAATCCTTCAAATAGTTCACATTCTTTTACAATTTTTAGCTTCGCCCTTCCGTACTCTTGAGTTTTTGAGCGTTCAACCCTTCCGCCGAGCTGAAAGGTCATAACCTGGAGTCCGTAGCATATTCCTAATACGGGTATCCCCAGCTCGTATATAAGCGGATCTGGTTTGGGAGCGTCTTCTTCATAAACGGAGGCTGGACCTCCCGAGAATATGATACCTACGGGCTCCTTTTTTCTTATCTCATCGGGAGTTATATAGTACGGAACGATTTCGCTGAATACTCCAAGTTCCCTTACCCTTCTTGCTATAAGCTGGACATACTGGGAACCGAAATTCAGTACTATTATTCCCTTTTTCCTCATTAGGGGGATTTATTATATTATCAAATTTTCTTTTGGGCTTTCAGAACAGTCTCAAGCAAGATCTTAATTCTCTCTATATCTCTGATAAAGTGCTGTATATTTTCACTTATACCTGCCACAACACTACTTTGCTCTTCAAGGGATGTTACTATGCTTGATATGGAATCGTCTATCTGCTCCGAAACCTTCAGATTGTCCGTATAGAAAGATTCAACATGCTCAAAGGCATTAACTGTGCTGTTTATAACATCCTTTAGTTTTCCTACATCCTTTGAAAATTTATGCATCTTCTTTTGGAGGGTTATAACTATGCTGTTTATATTTGTTGCAAACTCCTCTGTCTTTTGGGCGAGTTTCCTTACTTCTTCCGCAACAACTGCAAAACCCCTGCCCACATCTCCCGCCCTCGCCGCCTCTATGGAAGCGTTCAAAGCAAGTATGGTTGTTTGTTCCGTTATTGAATATATCTGTTTTATTGTTTTATTAATTTGGTCGGAGAATTTTATTAACTCTTCAAGACCTTGTACTATACTGTTCATATCTTCAACAGCTTTAAGGACCTCTTTTTTTCTTTCGGATATGGTGTTTTTAAGCTTTTTACTTCTGTCCATAAACTCTTCCATGCCCTTCTTTATTTCATAGCTGTTTTCCGCCATGCTTTTTGTGGTCTGGTTTAACTCTTCAACGGATGTACCTATGGCTGTTGATTTGTTCTTTATATCTTCTATCTGTACTGATGTTATATCATTTATTTTTTTAAACAGAGTTTCGTTTAAAACATCCTTGTGAAGTTTTTTTGAAAATTCTCTCAGTGTGGCTTTCAAAAGCTCCGTTTTTCCCTCTGTAACCTGTACCATCTTTACACCCCGTATATTTGGTCTATAAGATCAAGACCGCATCTTAAACCGGAAAGCCAATCAAGGAATTTATTCACACTTGCCCCTTCAAAAATGGCTCCGTGCTGGGGAGCCAACATCTTAGGATTCAATCTTCTTACTATTTCCACCCACTTCCTGCATGCAACATTGCCGTTCATGTATCTTTTGTGGAATCCTTCCATTAATTTTACATGCTCTTCAAAATCGGTCACAAAAAGGTATTTCTTATCTCTGAAAACCGCAGCTCCTATATCTCCCGTAAAGAGTATGCCGGATCTCCTGTCAAAGGCATTTATCTGCCCTACACTGTGTAAAAAGTGGGCGGGTATTATTTCAATCTTATCACCCGTAGGCAAATCAACGGTCATACCGCTGTCTGGGACAGCCACTATTCTGTCAAGGTTGTATATACCGAAGTGGGGTATAAATCTCTCCCACAGCTTACTTATATAAATTGTTGCGGGTGTGTTATTTAGCCAAAGTGCTGCCCCGGAAGAAACATCAGGATCTTGATGGGAAAATATTATGGCTATTATATCATCAGGGCTGAGATAGGTAGCAAGATTTGCTATAACCTTAGGAAAGGTGTAAACACCCCCTGGATCAAGGAGAATACCTTTACCCCTGTTGATTATAAGGTACTGATTTACCTGTACCGCATGGGTTCCTTCATTCTCTTCCCATCCGAGCCATATAAACTGATGTTCCCCGTCATCATAAAGAACATGGCCGTTGATGAGATCAATTTCCTTTGTATTCATGATCACCTCCTTTTACACCTACACCCACTACCAACTTTTCAAGGAGGGCAGGTATCTGCTCTGCGGGAACTACATAATCAATACTGCCTGTATTTATAGCATTTTGTGGCATTGCCCAAAGTATTGCGGTTTTGGGATCTTCAGCAATTGTTATACCTCCCTTCCTTTTTATTTCAACCACACCCTTTGAACCGTCGTTCCCCATACCTGTAAGTACTATACCTATTGTATTTTCTTTAAACACTTCCGCCACAGAATAGAATAGCTCATCAACGGAAGGTACATATATACTTCCTTTTGGATCTTCATAAGCAATGTGTACATCCGGGGGTGTACCTTTCACCTTCATGTTTATTCTGCCCCGTGAGATATATATCGTTCCTTTTTCCAATTTTTCTCCATCTTCTGCCTCTTTTACCCTTAAGCTACACTTAGCGTTTAGATGTTCTGCAAAACTGTTCGTAAAGGTGTCGGGCATATGAATTGCTATCAGTATGGGTGCGGGAAAATCTTTATCAATTTTGGGCAGTATTTTACCGAGGGTAGGGGGACCGCCCGTTGATACACCTATTGCTACTACAGGATTTTGTTCCAATCGTTTGTAGGTTACTTTGGGTATCTCGGGTGTAATAATCTTTTCCTTTGAAATATCCTCTATCCCCTTTTCCGTGGAATGGGCTGCTAATATTTTGCTTATAATTTCTTTTTCAAATTCAAAGATGTGTGAATAACTCTTGGGTTTGGGTATGAAATCTATTGCTCCTTTATTCAGCGCTTCTATTGTTTCTTTTGCTCCTTCCTTTGTAAGTGCGCTTATCATTATGACCTTACATTTGGGACACCTGTCTTTTATAAGGGGCAAAACTTCCAAGCCTCCCATAACCGGCATGTTTACATCAAGGGTCACTATGTCCGGTTTCCAAAGACCTATCTTTTCAAGTAACTCCTTACCGTTAGATGCTTCACCCACCACCTTTATTTTGGGATGACTCTCCAGTATCTTCCTAAGTATAGACCTAACTACCGCGGAGTCATCAACAATGACCGTCCTTATCATGTTTTTTTCCTGTAAAACATGAATTTTTCAAATCTCACCGCATCAAAACCTTCTTTGAATTCGGATGTAAGCATTTCGGTTGAAGAAAGTACAAGGAATCCTTCCTCTTTTAGAGATATCTTTATATTTTCCAAAGCCTTTTTCTTTGACTGCTTATCAAAATAAATAAGAACATTTCTGCACATAACGATTTGGAAATATTCCGCAAACCTTTCAAAATCTTCACTTTTTATAAGGTTAGCTTTTGTAAACTCAACCATATTTTTTATTTCGTCCACGACCTTTATATGGTTCTCCCCTTCTTCTACATATTTGCGGTAAGATACGGGTATTTGGGACAAGGCTTTTGTTGAATATATTCCTTCCTTTGCTTTGGAAAGGGCTATTTCGTTTATATCCATTCCTATTACCTTGCCCTTTAATCCCGCATCCTTTAATATCATTGCTACGGTGTAGGCTTCCTCTCCGGTTGAACAACCTATGCTTGCAACCGTGACGGGTTCCCGAAGCTTTGTAAAGATGTATCTCTTAATAATCTCAAGCTGTTCTATCTCACGGAAGAATCTTGTTTCAGGTACGGTGATAAGATTTATCAACTTCCTTTGAGTTTCCTCATTCCTTATTATCTGATCAACTATATCTTCTGTTTTTTTACCCGATGTCATCATTTCTTTTATTATTCCGCTTACTTTATACTCAAGCATCTTAAGTCTTTCATCCGGATAGTAATTTCCCGTCAATTTGTATATGATTTGCCTTAATGTGTCCAATAGCTTTTCCTTTTCTATGTCAATCAATCACTCTCTCCTTTGTTCTCTGATATATCGGATGAAAATCTGATTATTTCTTCTATTAACTTGTCAATTCCCCACCCTTTCTCCGCGGAGATGGGTATACCTTTGCTATCTACAAGAAGGGGATAGGTAAGACTGTTAAGGTCTTCTGGGGGATCTATCAATTTATCCGCCTTATTAAGGGCATATAAGACGGGTTTATCTCCTGCGCCTATTTCTGCGAGAATATCCTTAACCGTTTTTATGTTGTCAAGCCAATTCTCCGCTGATATATCAACCACATGAAGGATAAGATTCGCCTCTTTTACTTCTTCAAGTGTTGCTTTGAAGGATTCTATAAGCTCGGGAGGTATCTTCTTTATGAATCCTACCGTGTCGGTGAATATGAGTTTTACACCTTCGCTTGTATAACGAACCGCTGTTTTGGTATCAAGAGTTGCAAAAGGCATATCCGCTATAAGCACTTTACTTTTTGTAAGCGCATTCATCAGGGTTGATTTACCCGCATTGGTGTATCCTGTTATGGCTACCTTTATTGTATTTTTCTCCTTTTCTCTTTTTTTCCGCTGCTCTTTTCTTCTCTTTTTTACCTCTTGCAGTTCCTTTTTTATTCTGTATATTTTTGCCTTTATAAGCCTTCTTCTTATTTCCGATTCTTGCTCACCCGGTCCCCTCGTCCCTACACTACCACCGAGCCTTGACAATTCTTTACCTTTTCCGTAAATCCTAGGAAGTTCGTGGGTCAGTTTGGCAAGTTCAACCTGAAGCTTGGCTTCTTTAGTCTTTACCCTTTTTGAGAATATTTCAAGTACCAGATCAGATCTATCAAGTATCTTTACGGGTATAAGGTTTTCTATGTTTCTTATCTGTGAAGATGTTAGGGGATCATCAAAGATTATAGCATCCGCTCCTATGCCCTTTGCTATTAAGGACAGATCCTTTGCCTTACCTTCACCTATGAAATATCTCGGATCCGGGCTGTTCCTCCTCTGTATAATATATCCGAGGGTTTTACCCCCTAGTGCTTTTACGAGTCCTTTCAACTCTTTGAGGGATTCCTTTACCTCTTCCCTGCTTTCCTTGTCTTTACATATACCTACAAGTATTGCCCTCATTTACCTTCTGCTATTATTGTGCTTATGGCGTGTTTGTATATAAGGTTGTGTTGTCCTTCAACCTCAAGCAGTATTGTGTATTTATCATAGCTCACAACTTTGCCGGTTATTCTGTTACCCCGTGTTAAATATACTGTTATAGGTACACCTTTGTTTTTATACATTTCTAACATCTCATCCTGCACCTTGTTTTCTTTCTCTTCCATAGGTATCATCCTTTACCTCCTTAAAGTTAAATTTATTTTATATTCTATACTTTGCTAACCGTAATAATATTTTTAAACATTGTGGCGTTGGGTACAAGTACTTTTGAACCTTCCTTTTCAAGGACCGTATATCTCAGATTTATCTCAACCACCTTCCCTTCGTAACCCGATACCTTTATGTACTCCCCTATCCTGAACGGATTGTAAAGTATTATCATTATGCCCGCTATAAGATTTGAAATTATATCCTTCAATGCAAAGCCTACCGCAAATCCTGTTATGCCTATACCGGCTACAAGGGCTGTTATATCCACACCCATCATACTCAGTGATGTCAGCGTTCCTATAACTGCTATGGATATATAGGCAATATGGGAAAGGATGTTAAGTACGGGAAACTTCTCCTTTTCTATTCTGAACTGAAATTCAAGTACCTTGTTTTTTGCAAGGTATGCAAGATACAGAGATATACCGAGAATAATCAGGGCAATCAGGAATTTCATCTTAAATATTATCATATATCTCTATAAGTGAAGCGTGAGTGATCCTCTTCTCTGGAGGGGGCGGTTCCATATAATTTTCGCCGTAGAGGGATCTCAAGTAAGCATCGGGATTAGCTTTTTGTCCAACAGGATATGTAAATTTATTTGACACTCCGAATAGGTGGTACTAATATAAATTTTAATGAGAGTTTTTATCGGATTTTTGGCGGTTGTAATCTCCCTTAGCTTTACTCTTCAAAGTTGCGGAGAATATAAAAGAAAAGAAATAAAAACCAATAAAGATACGCCTCTTTTAGTTCAAGAACTCTGCGGACAATGTCACAGTTTAAAAGTAGGGGACAAAGTAATAGCGGAAGCGGAAGGAAAACCGCAAGTAACCCTATTACAAGGCAAGACAGAAGAAGAATGGAGAAAGACAGTAACAAAGATGATAGAACAACACAACTGTC
>WFWF01000147.1 GCA_015491275.1 Aquificales bacterium
AACTGGGGCGAAGTCGTAACAAGGTAGCCGTAGGGGAACCTGCGGCTGGATCACCTCCTTTACTTAAGGAGTACCTAAACTCCTATACCTGTCTATTCCTTACCCCAAAACCACCTTCCCCCTATCCAGTTGCCAAGGGCCTCTAGCTCAGTTGGTCAGAGCGTGCCCCTGATAAGGGCAAGGTCGGTGGTTCGAATCCACCGAGGCCCACCATAAAAGGGGATGTAGCTCAGTTGGGAGAGCGCCTGCTTTGCAAGCAGGAGGTCGCGGGTTCAAGTCCCGCCGTCTCCACCACATAAATTTAAACACTTTTTGTCCGATTCCTAAAACTATACATTATGCAAGAGAAGAGGGAGTATCATAACCTTTATGAGGGGTTACCTATATCCTTTTACAAAGCAAAGGTAACGCTACACAGCGGAAAGGTAGTGAATTACAAACTTTACGATATTACAGAAGGTATAAAAGAGATAGGAGGTTGGAATCCAGAAGAAATAGAAAAGGATGACAAATGGCTTTTAAAAAATCTTTATATAAAAGATATCGGTCACATAAAACAAACTTTTGAAAATATCCGAGCCAAAGGAGAAAGGCATACGGTAGCGTGCAGGCTTAAGAATAGGGAAGGCAAGTTTGTTGATGTTATCAACAACTTTGTAGTTGATGATATAGTCTATGAGGGGGATAAAAAAACTGTACATATATACGGAATGCTTGTAGGCATATCAAATCTTTACGAATATAAAGAAATATTTGAAGCCATTGACAAAAACCCTTCAGTGGGAGTAGCCATATATCAGGAAAGGTATGTTTATGCAAATAAGGCTGCGGAAGATATACTTGAGTATTCCGAAGAAGAACTTAAAAATTTATTTCCAGAGGAAATAGTTATAGATGAGCTAAAAAATAACATACGAGGTATAGTTGATAGAAGGTTAAAAGGAGCACAGTTTGACAAACTCTATCAGGAATTACCCATAAAAACTAAATCTGGCAGAATAAAAAGTGTTCTCGTATTCACAAGAACCGTTGTATGGAACGGAAAACCCGCGGGATTGGTTATATTCGTTGATAATACAAAAAGAAAAAAGTATGAAAAACTGCTAAGCATGTTTACAGATATCAACAAAATCATTCTTGAATCAACGGAGGAAGAAGAATTCCTTAAGAAGTTATGCATACTCCTGATAGACAAGGCGGATTTCAGGATGGCGTGGATAGGTAAATACACAAAAGGTGATGAATATGTAAAACCTATCTTCGTTTATGGATACAATGAAGGTTATGTTGAAAACTTGAGGATAAAAGTATCGGAAGAAGATATAACATCAAAGGGACCTACGGGCACCGCAATACTTCAAGAAAGGATAGTAGTAAATCCGGATACGAGATATAATCCATCCGTGAAAATGTGGAGGGTGGAAATGTTAAAAAGAAACTTCCTCTCCTCATGTTCAATACCCATAAGAAAAGACAATAATACTTACTACACAATAAACATATACACTGCCATTCCAGATTTTTTCACGGAGGAAGAGATAAACCATTTAAGGGATCTTCAAAAACAGGTAGGTCTTGCAATAAAGAAAATAGAGTCGGAGAAACTTATAAAGCTATTCTCGGAAGCAATTGAAAAGGGACATGATTGGATAGTAATAACCGAAGAGGACGGCACAATAATATATGCAAATCCCGCAGTTGAAAAGATATCCAACTATGGACTTGAAGAGATACTGGGTAAGAACCCGAGAATATTCAAATCGGGATACCACAGCACAGAATTTTATAAGGAACTGTGGACAAAAATAAAAACGGGAAAGGTATTTGAAGCCATCTTTGTTAATAAGAAAAAGACAGGAGAGCTGTTCTATCTTGATCAAACCATAGTGCCCGTCAGGGTGGGAAATGAAACAAGATTTGTATCCATAGGGAAAGATATAACTTCGGAAAGGTTCCTTGAAGAGGAGATAGTAAAAATAAAGTATAGGGATCCCCTCACAGATTTGTCCAACAGGGCTGGTTTCCTTATAGATGTAAAAGAAGAACTTGAAAGATCAAGGAATAAAGAACACGCAATGATGGTTATAGATATAAGAAATCTGACGGCCATAAATCAGCTTTACGGGACTTCTGCCGGCGATGATGTGCTTAAAGAACTAGCCATAACCCTAAAAACCCTTTTTTATGAAAGAGACATAATAGGTAGAACGGGCGGAGATGAGTTCGGTGTTTTTCTTACAGATATTGAAAGCAAAGATCTTACCCTTATACTTGACAGGCTGTTCAATGAACTCTCAAAACCTTTTAACATAAAGGATAAAACAATACCAGTAAGTATAAATGTAGGTATATCCCTTTATCCGAAAGACGCCTACGATCCTCTTTCCCTTTTTGAAAAGGCATCCATGGCTATGAACTTTGCCAAATCGGAAGGAGAAAATACTTACAGATTCTTCAGGGAAGAACTAAACGAGTATGTATCAAAATATTTTGAGCTAAAAGAAAGGATAGAAAAAGCTCTTGATGAAAACAGATTGATCCTATATTTCCAGCCTTACTTTTACACAAAAACTCTAAAATTAGCAGGATTTGAATCCCTTTTGAGACTTTACGATAAAGAGAAAGGATTGTTAACACCCGCGGACTTTATACACATCCTTGAAAGCACGGGAATGATAAGGAAGGTTGAAGATAAACTTTTAAAAAAGCTTACCGTGTGTAAAAAATATCTTAAAGGCGACATTACCATATCCTTCAATGTGTCACCAAAAAGCTTTAAAGATAGAAACTTCATAGCAAATGTGAGGGAGGTTGCGGAAAGTATAGGGCAGTATTTGGTATTGGAAATAACCGAAAGACTTCTTGTTGAAGATCCAGTAAGGGCGAGGGAATTCCTTGAAGAGGTAAAAAAGCTCGGTGTTAAGATAGCGGTTGACGATTTCGGAACTGGATATTCTTCCTTAGCTTATCTTGAGTCTCTTCCCGTTGACATAATAAAGCTGGATATATCCTTCATAAGAAAGATGACAAAAAATCATAGAAGCCTTGCCATTGTTGAAACAATAATAGACCTCAGCAGAAAACTTGATATACAAACAATAGCGGAAG
>WFWF01000148.1 GCA_015491275.1 Aquificales bacterium
CTCAAGGGCTGTTGATAGCCCTATTACTCCGCTTCCTACTATACCTACCCTTTTCATACTTCTTTAACCGCCTCCGCCATTGCCCTGTGTATTATAAAAGGATCATACAATCCCATATCTTTAAAAAGATAGCCATCGCCACCGGTTATGAAAACACATAGGTGTTTACCGTACAAATTTTCAAATCTTTCCTTAACCCCTTTTATAAAATACAGGGATTCAAGGAATATGCCTCCCTTAATTGCGGAAAGGGTATCAACACCTATGGTTCCTTTAAACATTTCCGGTTCTACCAACGGTAAAAGTTCCGCACTTTCATGAAGCGCTTTTGCCTTAGTCCTCAGACCGCATGTTATAAAACCACCTTTAAATACTCCTTCAATGAGAAGATCCACAACGAGGGCTGTACCTGCGCTAACAAGCAGGGCTGTATCGGAATAGAACTTTTTCACGCCGTATGCAAAAAGGACCCTGTCAATACCTATGCTTTCCTTTGATTTGTACTCCACTCTAATATTAATGTTATCAGGGTTTATGAACTTTATTCCGTTTCCCAATCTCTTTATAAATTCCTCCCGAAGGGAAGGTCTTACGGAAGAGGCAATGATTCTCTCTTTCCCTTCAAGTATGTTCAACGCATCATCAACCTTTTCAAACTTACCTATGAATCTTATATTTTTTCCCTCATGTTCGCATATATCTATTGAGGTGTTTCCTATATCAATCGTTATCAACTTTCTCATCTTTCTTTGTAGCCATCTTTCCCAAGATTATGGATATCTCGTAAAGGATTATTAAGGGAATTGCCATAAGTACTTGGGTTGCCACATCCGGGGCTATAAGGGCACCTATTACGAAGGCTATTACTATAAAGTATCTTCTGAACTTTTTAAGTTGCTGTTCGGTTACAATTCCCGCCCTTTGAAGCATGTATATGATTATGGGCATTTCAAAGGCAATACCGAAACCAAGAATCATCTTTAATACAAATCCTACATACATACCCACGGAGAGGAAGGGAGTCGCATTAAGCTGGGAAAAGCCTATTCCTATGAGGAATTTCAGTGCCACGGGAAGTACAGCAAAATAGGCAAAGCATGCTCCGGATATAAAAAGGATTATTGAAAAGGTGAGAAGGGGGATAAAAAGCCTCTTCTCATGGGCATAAAGACCTGGCTCTACAAACCTCCATATCTGGTAAAGTATCACGGGAGAAGATATTATAAGACCTGCTATAAAGGTTATCTTCAGAAGAATAAACAAAGGCTCTGTGGGTGAGAGGGTTACAAGCTCTACTTGGGGATAAGATTTATTGACGGGCAGTTTTAGAAGCTCAAATATTTTATCAGAAAAATAAAAGGATACACCTGCACCTGTAAGAAGGGCAATTATGGATTTAATTATCCTCGCCCTTAATTCTCTCAGATGTTCTGTTAGAGGCATTGCCTCCAGTTCTTGATCTGTCCCTTTCATTTTCCTCCTCTTCCTTTATTTCCTCTTCAAGTTCTTTCATCTCCCTTTCAATCTCCTTTGTTTCCTCTTCAATGGCTTTCCTGTTGGTGCTTTCAATGTACGCCTGCATTTTAAGGTCGTCCCACATAAGTCTTAGCTTCCTCATAAGCTTACCTATCTCAACCGCCATATCCATCATCCTTTCAGGTCCGAGGATTATAAAGGCAATAAGCAGTATGAGTAATATTTGAAGTTCCATAAGCCCGTATAACTATTATAAGCTTTACATGGTAAAATTTAAATGTACCTAAATCAACTTAAGGAGGGATGTCATGAAAAAGGGCATCGTTGCTTTAGCTGTGGGAGCATTGATTGCGGGGGCTGGGACAACCTTTGCCCTCAATAAGAGCAACACGGGGTGCGGACTCGGTTATGTGCTTTTGAAGAACCAGGAGGGTATCCTTTTTGAAGCTTTTGCGGTTACAACGAATGGAACATTTGGCAATCAAACCTTCGGTATAACCTCTGGTACTTCCGAGTGTAAACAGCCTGCCAGCTTTGTTAAGAATGAAAGATTAGAGAAGTTTGTTTATAACAATATGGACGAACTTGCGGAAGATATAGCCCGTGGAGAGGGTAAATATCTTGAAACCCTTGCGGATCTTATGAATGTTCCTTCTTCTGAAAAGGAGAAGTTTTATACAAAACTCAAGAATAACTTTGATAACATCTTTTATTCTGAGGATGTAACTCCCAACGAAGTTATAA
>WFWF01000149.1 GCA_015491275.1 Aquificales bacterium
CTCGGTTTTCTCCATCTCAAGGTAGAGTCTGTCTATGCTCCTCTTGAGAAAGCTAATCTCACTCCTGAGTCTTCTTATTTTTTTCACAGCTTATTCCGCTCTGAAGTAGATGGGTCTTGAGACTTTCCCGTCCCTTTCCACCACACACCCTACCGCAAGTCTCTTCATAGAGGAACATAGGTCTATGGAGAGAACTCTCTCGGGTGTCTTTTCTTCTTCCTCTGTCTCTTTCTCAAGCACAAGCACAAGGTAATACCCTTCCAACTCTGACAGCTTTTATCTTTCCTTCCTTCCTCCACTTCCTCAGCGTATTTGGGTGAACACCGAGCATTTTTGAAGCCTGCCCTATCTTGTAAGCTTTCACAGAAGATAGATTAACACCATAATCATCAAGTATTGTTAGAAAAACGATCAACTGTTAGCAACCCTCCCACCACCTCCTTTGGGTAATTTTGAGAAGGGGCTATACGCCCCTTCCCCCTTTTATACCTTTGCGGTGGGTCTCGGCAAAAAAGGTTCTATACCGTGTTCTTCAGCCCACTTAAGTCCGAGTTCATAGGTTGCCTTTGCTGTGTTTACATTTTTTTCTATAAGCTCAAGCTTCTTCTTAAATTTCCTCTCAAGGGCTGAATCAAGGGAAGCGGTACCACCTGAAGCTACAAACTTTTTAAGAAACCTTGCCTTTATACCCTCTTCTATCGCCTCGGTGCCCACTATTCTTGTAATACCGAAAAGGGCTCCTATCATTGCCATGTTTGTGGCAAGCTCTGTCCCCGCAATCTCTGCAGCCATCTGAGTTGCAGGGAAGCTGAATATTCTGACATTTAAAGATTCAAGGTAATCCCTATCCTCCTTAGAAAGGAGATCCTCTTCTGAATTTATTATTATCAACCCGTTCCTCTTTATACCCGAATAGAAAGGCATTGTGTAGGATTTACCCATAGTTATAACCTGCGGATGAAATACCATTATTATATCTGGATAGACCACTTCTCCCCTGTCAAATATGGGTTCAAGTCCTATTCTTGCATAACTCTCCGCGGGAGCCATTCTTTTTTCCGCACCGAAAAACGGATTAGAAACCGCATGGTATCCCTCATAATCCGCGGCGGTAGCTATTATATGGGCAGCGGTAACCGCACCTTGTCCGCCTATGGCAGGCATCCTTATTCCTACCCTTTTCCTCTTTATCTCCGTCATAATAAGCCCTCCTCCTTCTTCTTGGCTATCACCTCTTCCGCCTGAGGAGATACATATTCAAAGAACTTGAACCTCTCCTTATCCTTATCCCTCATTTCCATAAGTGCATCATCTGAGTTTAAACCTATTTCAAGAATACAGGGAGTGTAAAGGTGAAGATAAGTAGGACCAACTTCCCGTGCAACATATATAGCCTTTTTAACCACCTGCTCTACCTTCTTCGGAGAAGAAACGGACATACGCACTACATAGTGACACCCCGAATCTATAGCAAGTTGCCACATGGGAACTTTGGGCCATTGCTTACCTTTGGGTGCCATCTTAAACACATGTCCCTGTACGGTCGTTCCGCTTTCCTGACCTCCAGTGTTTGCATAAACCTCATTATCAAAACAGATGGTTGTTATCTTCTCCTGTCTGAAGAAGGACTGCAATGTACAGTCAAGACCTATATCAACAGTTGCACCGTCACCAGCAAGCACTACAACATCTTTAACCTTATCGGGAAATCTCCATTCAAGCGTTCTCTTTATACCCGTAGCCACCGCATTTTGATTGCCGAAAAGTGAATGAACCGTATGGAGGGCTATATGAGGAAATACCAAGGAGGTACAACCCGTGGAGTTTACTATTATAGTATCCTCAGGATTCGGAAGCGATGCCAATATGTACCTGAAAGCCATTGATTCGGGACAACCTGCACACAAGGAATGCTCTTCCAATAATTCCTTAGCGTAGGGAAGATCCATAACCCCCCTCTTAGGGTTACCCCATGTTGCCTTCTCTTCAAGATCAATAACCTCTTGAGGTATAAACTCCTTCAACTCCTCATTTATCTTAAATATGTTAATAGACATGTTTCACCTCCTTACCGAGATAATTTAAAACATCCTTAGCTATTATCTCGGGAGGCATGGTCATACCGCCCGCAACCCTCGGTCCTCCTATAATTTCCGCATCGCTATGTTTATAAAGGTATCTCCTTATCTCCCTTTCAAGCCAACCTACAACATTAAACTCGGGAACAAATATAACCTTCGCATTCTTGACCGCTTCTCTGAGTTCATTGATGGGGAAAGGTCTTATAGTTTTTAGCTTTACCACCTTAGCTTTAACGCCTTCATCTTCTAACAATCTGACAGCCTCCTTGGCTTGAGCTGCACCAGTACCTGTTGATACAAGAACTATATCCGATTCTGGATCACCGAATTCCTCTATTAGACCGCCGAGATACTTCTTTATATATGGTCTTGCCCTTTCTATAGCCGCTCTTACCTCAAACTGCCAACTTGTATGGGTTGCATAGGAGATGTAGTTTGATTTCATTACAAAGGGATCCCTGAGGAATCTACCCGGGGGCATCTCCATATCTATGGGAGGCATGGGCGCCTTATAGGGATTGTACGGAGGGAGGGCTATATCATCGGGAGGAAGCATAACGCTCTCCCTTGTATGGGAAATAAAGAAGCCGTTTATAACATTTACAACAGGAACATGAACATCTGGCTGTTCCGCCACAACAAATCCTGCCAGTATCATATCAAAAAGCTCCTGTGCGTTTTCCGCATACCAGACCATACATCCAGTATCAAGAAGGAAGGAAACCTCAAGATCATCAGGTTGAATAGAAAGGGGTGAATTTATGCCCCTCGCCATGAGAACCAACTGAATGGGGAGTCTTGAACCCGCCCACATGGGGAAGTTTTCCATAGCCCTTAAAGTACCCGGTCCAGATGTGGTTGTTATGGTTCTTGCACCCGCCATAGAACAACCTGCCAGCTCCGACATAACGCCGAATTCGGACTCGCCCCGGAAGTAAACACCCACATATCCTTCAACCCACAGCTCACCAATCAAATGTGCAGCCTCAGACTGAGGTGTTATGGGGTATGAAACAGAAGCATCAACGGAAGCCCTCTTAACAGCTTCCTTTACCACCTCCGAACCGGTCATAAAGACCTTTTCCCTCGGTGCCTCAAATAAAAGATATTCAGGGTCAACTATCTTTTGACCCGCTCTATTTCTAAGCTCTTCGCCTAATTTTTGCATCACTTCACCTCCTTCTTAACTTCCTTAGCAATCTCAATAAACTTCTTCAACTCTTCCGAATGCTGATCCCTGAGGGTTATCATCGCATCCTCATGTCCCGCATTACTGCACAGGGCTATAGTAAAGCAATCCGTTTCAGCCCTTATTATTTTAAGGGCAACATTTGCATAATGACAGTGAACTCCGACAAATATGCAAGCTTTTATATTGTTGTGCCATATAGTCAAATTCGGATGATTAGGATTTATTTCCTTTTCCGGATCTATCTTAGGATACTTTGGTCTGTAATCAACCATAGGAATTATCTTGGCTCCAAGGACTTCCGCCAGCTCTCTGATGAGCCTTGCCTTCTCTTTTGCTTCCTCATTCCACGCATATATAACCTGAGGTCCGGGGAATATGGTAGGATTCTCCCTTGTAAGCATAGCCTTTGCCGCTTCCCTCATGGCTACTTCTTCATCAACTACCTCCGTAAGGAGTAAAGCCTTACCCGGCGGAGGCGGTAAAATATTTTCATAAACAGCCACGGGATAAGGTGAATAATGTGAAGGTCCAAGGGTTGCCATTAACAAACCTCCTGCTTACTTTGATACACCTTTTTCTTCTAAACTTTCAGCCATGACCATTTCTATTGAATTTCTTTTCAGCAAATCGGAACATACATAAACACAAAGGGCGCAACCTTTACATCTATCATATATCACATAGGCGTGATGCTCCTCATCGTTATACATAAGAGTGTTTGGTTCCGGGCAAAAAAGTGTACACTGTTTACAGTTGTACTTGGCACATTCTTCATTTATAACTTTTGCAACATAATACATTACAGCGCCTCCTAAAAAAGATGGGGCTTATTATTATAATAAAAAAAATCGCCTATTAAAATATTATTATTTAAACTAATCCTTATTATGATTCAAAACAGATTGGCTGTAGTAATCACACTCCTTTGATACGGGACATTCACCGCATCCCGGATCCTTGGCGGTACAAATTGTCTTTCCGTGGTTAAGAAGAAGTAGGGAAAATAAGGTCCATTTGTCCTCGGGAACTATCTCCCTCAATTCCATCTCTATCTTATCGGGATCTTTCTGCGTAGTAAAACCTATACGCTGTGACACCCTCATAACATGCCTGTCAACTATTACGGCGGGTTTACCGAAAGCACCGCCCACTATCATATTTGCGGTTTTCCTGCCAACCCCGGGAAGTTTTATAAGATCCTCAACCTTTGAAGGTACTTTACCGCCGAAAAGTTCTATCAGTGCGGAGCAACAACTCTTCAACAACTTAGCCTTCCTGCGATAAAAGTTTATAGAACTGAGATCCTTTTCAAGTTCCTCTAATGGTGTGCTTGCTATATCCACCGGTCCCTTATATTTTTTGAAAAACTCCTTCATAACCGCGTTAACCTTTTTATCCGATTCCTGAGCTGCCAATATGGCTTCCACAAGCAATTCAAAGGGATTGTTGTATTCAAGCTCAAGCCTTGGATCTTTATAAATCTTTTTCAACCCCTCTATAACGGCAAGGGCTTTATTTTTAAGGTCCCCCATCAGTAATTCACCTCCACCCCCGCGTATACTGATCTCCTTAACACATTATAGCCGTAAACCTCCTCATAATCTTCATTCAAGAGGTTTACACCGTAGACATAAAGTTTATATCTATTCCTAACATTATAGCCCACGTAAGCATTTAATAAACTGTAACCTTTGAGTCTTACAAGAGAAGGAGGAAAATCATCAAAGTTGAAATCCTTCCTATCTCCCACTCTTACAAAGCTCAGATTTGTATCAAAATTACCCACACTGCCTTTAAGTATAAAACCCCACTTCTCCTTTGGTATTCGGGTAACCTGCTCTCTAGGCTTAAGATATCCACACCCTTCCAGACAATAGGAAGAGGCATCATTAAAGAAAGCTTTTGCAGTAAGCGATCTTGTTATGTAAATACCCATATACACCTCCCTGCCATCCGCCCTTGCTTTACCCAAATTTAAAAAAGAGGAAGTATTCCAATCATAGTCTATGAGATTCCTATAGAAAGTCCCATATACACCTAAACCCGCAAATAACCTGCACCATCTCCCCTTAAGACCCACTTGATATCCTGCACTCTCCTCGGGTTTCAGCCCTTTAGTATCTCCGTATGTATATTCAAAGATATTAGGTGTTCTGTATGCTGTTGCATAACTTCCATAAAAGATTACATTGAGAGGTTTTATATAAAAAGAAGTGCCCGCTTTGTAAACTGTCTTGTCTTCAAATGTATCCGAATCATTAAATCTTATACCACCTTCAATATTCCAGTACCTTATGGGTCTGAAAAGAACATTTGAATATACGGAATTGGTTCTGAAACGAGTTATAGGAATTTTATTAGTCTCACCCGATTCCTCCTTCATTGTGCCACCAAAAGATAGAGCTACCTTCTTGAACTTAACATAGTTTTCAACATCTGAATAAAAAACTATACCCCTGAATTTTCCAAAAGAAGAAGCATCTCCCGAATATACTCTCTCCGTATCAGTCCTACCTATGGTGAACTTTATATTGTAATTATTTAATGGATAAAAGCTCACCTTAACACCACCCGAATTCATAAGGGAATTTTCAATACATTTCGCATCTATTTTATTTGCACATATATCAAAATTAAGTCTTCCATCATAACCGAGAAAGAATACATCAAGGATAGCCCTGTCCCACACATAACCCACCTTAAAAGCCAAAGAAGAGTTGCCATAAAAATCAATATCATCTGTGGAATCATTTTTTCTTGTGAAGTCGTAATTCTTTGTGTTTATTAAAGAGCCCCTTATATTGAAGTGAATCCTGTCAACAGAGCCCTTGTAACCTATTATCGTTCTGAATGTATCCCTCTCACCGTACATAAAATCAAGGGTAAGCTCAGGTCTGCCTCTTCCCCTGTCAAGGCTAAGATAAATAAGCCCGCTCATAGCGTCAGAACCGTAAAGGACACTCTGAGGTCCCTTCAGTATCTCCATCCTGTCAAGGATTGGCGGTACCCTGCTGAACTGGGATGTTCCGAGACCGACTGGATCGTTAAGGGGTACACCCTCAAACATAAAGAGGACATGGCTACTTCTTCCGCCCCTTATATAAATGCTTGATTGGGCACCGAAAAGCCCCGTCCTGACTCCATCTATTCCCATCTCATCAAAAAGCGCTTCATAAATACTCGTAACGCTTTTTTTCTCCATTTCCCTTTTGTCCATAATGATCATATCCTCCGTGCCTTGGGTTGCAACTTCCCTAAGACGCGAAGCCCTTACCTCAACACTCTTAAGCTCAAGATCCTGCGCCCTTATAAAGCCCAAGCCTAATCCCAACAGAATTAAAAGTCTTTTCATTTTCACCATTTTAATTCACTTGCCTTTGAATAGGTCTGCGGTTTCCTCTGGAAGAAATCCGTTTTCGTATTGTTTATCTTTCTGAACTCATCTATCCATTTCATAGGATTATCAGTTATTTCTGGGAAAAGGGGATCCAACCCTATCTGCGTAAGCCTCAAGTTACACAGATATTTTATATACCTCTCTATAAGGATGTCATTTATACCCAATATCTGACCCCCTGTAACATACTTGCCCCACTCTATCTCCTTATATGTGGCAAATTTAAAGAACTCATATATCCAGTTTATCATCTCTGGAGTGAATAAATCGGAATTTTCCTCTTTCACAGAATGAATAATGTTTCTGAATAGGGTCACATGGGTAAGCTCATCCCTGTTTATGTACTTTATTTGTTGAACGGTGTTAGTCATCTTGCCTTGTCTTCCGAGGGTGTAGAAT
>WFWF01000150.1 GCA_015491275.1 Aquificales bacterium
ATAAGCAAGATTTTATAGGACCTTCCTTTGAACGCATAAAGAAGGCATGTCAATACATAGGGAATCCTCAAAAGATGTTCCAATCCATATTGGTAGGGGGAACAAACGGTAAAGGATCAACCTGTGCTTTTATTGAAAGAATTCTTAGGGAAGAAGGATTCAAAACGGGCTGGTTCGTATCTCCTCATCTTTTGGACGAAAGGGAAAGATGGAGAATAAGGGGTAAACTTATTAATGAAGAAATATTAAGCTATTATGTAAAAGATCTTAAAAGTATATTTGAAAGGTTTAACCTTACCTACTTTGAGGCGTGTACCCTGTTGGCAATCAAATACTTTTCTGATGAAGGTATTGATATAGGAATATTTGAGGTTGGTATGGGCGGGAGATGGGATGCCACAAAGGTAGTTAATCCGGAAATAGTTATACTTACAAATGTAGGTAGGGATCACACCAAATGGCTTGGAGATACGATTGAAGATATAGCAAGGGATAAACTGCATCTTTATGTGAAAGGAAAACCGTTTATAATAGGCGAGTTCAGGTACCCCATAGCGGACTTTTTAAACTTATCAAGCGATATTATTATTGGAGGTTATGACTTTTGTTGTGAAGGTTTTGTAAAAAGGGAAAAGACAATATTAAACAAATATCTTTTTGAAGGGTATAAATTGAAAAGTAGCCCCTTAGGTATGTGGGGTAAATGGCAAATTACCAACGCATCCCTTGCAGTAACCAGCGTATTAAAAACAGTTAATGTAAAGGAAGAAAACTTAAGAAAAGGATTGGAAAAGGCAAAAATGGAAGGAAGGATGGAAATAATAAGAGAAAAACCGCTCCTTATGGTGGACTGTGCCCATAACTCTCATGCGGTAGGTAAAGTTGTGAAGGAAGTTTTCAAACACTTCGGTAAAATTCGTATAGTATTTTCATCTCTTACGGACAAGGACTGGTTAAGTTCCCTAAGAATAATAAGAACATATACGGAAGTGATATACCTTTGCAAAATAAAACACCACAGAGCTGAAAGAATAGACAACCTTCTGAGGGAAGCGAAAACTCTGGGATTTAAAAGAATACACGTGTTAGACAGTCCTTCCGAGATACTGCATATAAATTCTGATCTGCTGTGTGTAGGTTCAATTTACTTCATTGGAGATGTTAAAGGGATGTTAAAATTGTAGAGAAGTGAAACATGTATGTGCTTTTGAGACAACCTATTTTTGATATAAATAAAGAAATATCCTTTTATGAGGTATTCCTGCAAGAAAGCTCCTTGGGAAAACATCCCCCGGATATGGATCCCCTTAAGGCAACATCAATAACCATAGACATTATTACAGAACTTACGCCGTCAAAGGTGGGAAACGGAAAAAAAGTATTCGTTAATGTACCCGCCATATTTCTTGAAGCATCCATGTTTGAACTATTACCGCCGGAATTTGTAGGAATAGAGCTTGTTGAGAACAAATCTATAACTAATCAACTACTTGAAGCTATAAACATACTCGTTGATACGGGTTATGACTTATGCGTGGACGATTTCGGCTATGAAAATATAAACTATCTACCCCTTGTAAACAAATGCACCTATGTTAAGATAAACTGGCTTCAGAGACCAAAAGAGCTTTATGAACTGAAGGCTGTAATAGATTCGCTTAAAGAAATGAATAAAAAGGTGATAGTAAAGAATATTGAGACGGAAGAAGACTTCAATCAGGCATCCCTCCTTGGCTTTGACTATTTTCAGGGTTTTTACCTTGCTAAGCCCCAACCCGTTAGGGATCCAAAAACCCTAAACCTTCTAAGAACAACCATAATCCAGCTGTATGAAGCAATAAAAAAGGAGGATATAAAAAAGATAACGGAAATAATAGAAAGGGATGTGGGAGCAACATTCAAGTTATTAAAATTTGTTAACTCCGTATATTTCAGCAGGATAAGAAAAATATCCTCTGTTGAGGAAGCGGTCAGCTACCTGGGATTAAATAATATAGCCAACTTTGTTCTATCCGTAGCCATATCGGAGATGTTTGCCTCAGAAGAAGAACAGTATCTCTGGGAAAAATCCCTGAACAGGGCACTCCTTGCGGAGTATCTTGCGGACATATATGTACCCCATCTAAAACAAAAAGCTTACATAGTGGGGCTGTTCTCCCTTATAGGGGAAATAATGAACAGCAGACCCGAGGATATAGCAAGGGAATTAAGGTTAGATCCGGAAATAATTGAAGCTTATGAAACAAGGAAGAACGATCTCGGTTTTATTCTTTCCATAATAGAACTCCTTGAAGATAAAAAGGAAAAAGATATAGTCAATAAGGTGGCTAAGATACTTAAAACAACACCAGAAAAGATTGAGGAAGCAATTTTAAAGGCGAGGGAGGAAGCAGAGAACCTTTCCTCCCTTATAAAGTAGTTACTCTCCCGCGTAGCTGTGAAGGCCGGGGAAGTAAAGGTTTATAGCAAAGAAACATATCAAAACAGTAATGAATCCGAATACAGCAAGCCACGCAACCCTGTTACCCCGCCAACCCATAAGCTGTCTTGCATGAAGATAGGCACCGAAGAATAACCACACTATAAGGGACCAAACCTCCTTAGGATCCCAGCTCCAGTATCCCCCCCACGCCTCATTAGCCCATGCAGCACCAAGTATTATGGAAGCGGTCCAGACAGGGAAAGATATGGCTATAGCCTTATAAGCCACTTCGTCAAGGATATTCTCCGAAGGCAATATCTTCTGAATCAACCTATTGTTCTTAAAATTTGCTTTAAGAAGATATGCTGTAGCAGCACCGAAAGCTACCGTAAATCCAGCATACCCGAAGAAAGCTGTAATAACATGAAAGTAAAGCCAGTAGCTCCTGAGGGCGGGCATCAAAGGAGTTAAATCCTTATTCGCCTTAAACATTGCAAAGGCATAAATTCCGAGAATGGCAGGTAATACAAATATGGATATAACTCTTATACCGTACTTTCTTTCAAGGAACAGATACATACTTCCGCCTATGAATGCCCAAAAGGTCAATGCTTCAAAGAGATTACTCCACGGCGGGTGGAATATGCCGAGATTGTAGCTGTCAATACTTCTCCTTATCATGGCGGTTAGATTTAGGGTTAGAGATAAAAGAAGGGACAAAGTGGATATATTAGCAAGCATCTTCTCCCTTATAAGAGCATTGGCTATGTACAGTATTGTTGTTAATCCGTACATAAGAAAGGCTGTTTTGTACCAGAATATATTATCAGGTGGTAACAAAGCTAAAACTATGCTTAATAAAATTGCACCGCTGACCCATAACAGAGAGGACCCTAATATGCCTTTTTTGGTATCTATGGTAACCTCTTTCATTCCCTTAACCTCCACAGAATATTAACCTAAGTTTATTCCCCCTCAGGGGGTTTGACAATGATTTTTATCCCTACACTCACTTCGGGATGTAATCTCAACACAATATCATATGTACCAACTTGTCTTATCCTCATAGGTATATAAACCCTTTTCCTGTCTACATCAAAACCTTTCTCTTTTAATGCATTAACAATATCCGATGATGTCACGGAACCAAAGAGCTTCCCCTTCTCGCCGGTCTGCTTAATTATTTCAAGAGTAACACCCTCAAGCTTCTCCTTTAACTTCAGTGCTTCTTTCTTTTCTCTCTCAAGCTTCTTAGCCTTCTGCTGTTTTATGGTATTTATATGTCTGAGGTTTGAAGGAGTAGCGGGTATAGCTATACCCCTCGGTATAAGATAGTTATTGGCATAACCGTCCTTTACTTCTATAATGTCACCGAAAAGACCCTTACCTTCCAAATCTTGAACAAGGATAACCTTCATAATAACCCTCCTATTAAATTACAACATAGGGCAACAGGGCAAGTTGTCTTGCCCTTTTTATATGAACGGATAGCTTCCTCTGATGCTTGGCACACAAGTTTGTCTGTCTGCGTGACTTTATCTTACCCCTTTCAGAAAGAAACTGTTTCAATTCCTCATAATTCTTGTAACTAGGATCCCTATTTTCCGTACAATACATACAAACATTCTTTCCACTCTTTTTTAAATCCATAGCACCTCCTCCTAAAAGGGAATCTCGTCCTCCTCGTCCTTAAAAGGAGGCTCAAGCTTTTTCAAATCCTTCTCTATCTCTTCAACAGAAATATCCTCGCTTTCAATCTCCTCAAGTATCTGTTCCGATTTAGGCTTGCTGACGATTTTAACACTCTCCGCTACTATTCTCACTTTGGTTCTCGGCTCCCCCTCACTTGATGTCCACCGCTCCTGACTTAATCTCCCTTCAACTATAACCATGTATCCCTTTGAAAGCCTTTCAACAAGACCTTCCGCAAATTTACCGTAAGCTTTTATATCAAAGAAGTGACTTTCCTCTTTCCACTCTTCATTAACTTTATACCTGCGGTTGTAAACTACAGAGAATTCTGTAACAGGCATACCCGAAGGCAGATATCTTATAACCGGATCCCTCACAAGCCTGCCTACGAGCAACACCTTATTCAACATGGGCTTTTATATTAGCCTCCTTTTCCTTTATATTGAAGTTAAGCCATCTTATTACATCCTCGTTAATCTTCATAAAGAAGTCAAGTTCATTGGGAAGCTGGGGATTGTTGGTTTTATACTGAACTAAAAAGAATCTGCCGTGGTTAAACCCTGCTACTTTATATGCAAGTGTTTTCAAACCCCAATCCTCCTCGTATAGTATCTCACCCCCTTTCTTTTCAATAAACTTCTTTACTTCCTCAACCTTTCTACTAACCTCCTCGTCGTTTAAGGTCGGCTTTAATGCAAATACTACTTCATAAAACCTTATAACCCTGTAATGTCTGTATCTCGGCATCCTTTTACCTCCTGGTCTTATGGTCCCGGATTCCTCCGGAACGAGGCTTAAATCTATTAAAGTATATCACATATTGATAAACTTTTTATATACATCTTCGGGTAAGAAGGCATGCTCATGAACAGAAGGGGAATAAAACTTCGTTTCTACATCCACAGTTCTTGAAGGCTTTCTCACATCGTATTTTTTTGAACCTATGGAAAAGGTCCACCAGTATCCCGCATAAATTGGTATAACGGATGTAAAAAGGTCAACGATGGGGAACACCTTCCTTAAATCTTTCTGAATACGCGAAACCATTTCACCGTGATAAAGAAGGGATTCCGTTTGACCCGCATATATCCCCTCTGGCTTTAAGGCGTTGTAAACATGATGGAAAAATTCTTCCGTTATAAGGACATGGGCAAAGCCTACGGGATCCGTTGAATCAACAATAACAATATCAAATTCACTATTGCATTCCTTTATATATTTATAACCATCCTCGTTAAGTATTATTGTCCTGCTGTCCTCAAAGCCAGAAGATAGGGTTGGAAAGAATCTTTTTGATGCCTCTATCACCTCTTTATCTATATCAACCAATACAACTCTCTTGACACTTTTGTGTTTCAATACCTCCCTTAAGGATCCTCCGTCGCCCCCTCCTATTATAAGAACATCCTCGGGATTTGGATGAGAAAACATAGGCACATGCACAAGCATCTCATGATAAAAATGTTCATATCTTTCATCCACCTGAACAACGCCGTCAAGTATAAGCATCTTTCCGAAGTGCGGGGATTTAACGACGAGTATCTCCTGATATTCACTCTTTTTTTCATAAAGTATGTCCTCTATGGGATAACAATGCCTTATAGGAGCGTAAGGATCCCTCTCCATGAAGAAAATATCTCTCATCACAGTTTCTCCTCCATATAATTATAGATGCATAATGTATTTTCGGGATTTAGTTCCTCAGCCCTTGCTTCCGGATTTATACCGCACTTACTAAGAACATGTTCTTTCACCTTTTTCCTCAGCATCTTCCTCCTATCCGCAAATAGCATCTTAAGGAGTTTAACATATTTGTCCGTATCTATATCCTCTCCCTTATGTATTCTTTTCATCTTTATTAAACCTGAATTTACCTTCGGAGGAGGTCTGAAAAATCTAGGCGGTACCGTCATAACATACTCAACCTCATAAAAGCTTCTTACAAGAAGAGACAGCCAACCGACATTCCTTTTTCCCTCTATTCTCTCCGCAACTTCTTTCTGCAAGAGAAAACACGCCTCCTTTATACACACCCTGTGCCTTATAACATTCTCAATTATGAAGGAATAGGCATTATAGGGAAGGTTACCTATTACATAAAGATCATCCCCCAAGGAACAAAACCCATAGTATCGCGCATCAGCCTCAACAACTTCAAGTCTCTCATCCTTTATGCTTTTTAACACCTCTATCATCCCCTTATCTATCTCTACAACGACAAGTCTTTTCATCTCTCTTTTCAGTAGCTCACGGGTTAAATTTCCCGTGCCTCCGCCTATCTCCACAACGGTATCATTCTTGCTGAAATTTAAACATTTACTGATCCTTTTCAGCACGCCCCCCGACACAAGAATATGCTGACCGAGGGATTTTTTCAGTTTCATAACAGGCAATATCATATAATTTATCTGAAATGTTTAACAAGATTCTTATAGCAAACAGAGGAGAGGTAGCGGTAAGGATAATAAGGACATGTAGGGAAATGAACATAAAAACGGTAGCCATATTCTCCGAGGTTGATGCAAGGTCCATACATGTAAAAAAAGCGGATGAAGCCTATCTTATACCCGGTGATCCTTTGCTTGCATATCTTGACTATGTAAGAATAGTTGACCTTGCAAAACAGGTAGGAGCGGATGCAATACACCCAGGTTACGGGTTTCTTGCAGAAAACCCCGACTTTGCAAGATACAGCAGGAAAAGGGGGATAACCCTTATAGGCCCTACACCAGAACAGATTGAGATGTTCGGAGATAAGGTTAAAGCAAAAAAACTTGTAAAAGAGGCAGGTCTTCCGACCATTCCCGGTACTGAGGAGCCCGTAAAGGATGTGGATGACGCCCTTCACTGCGCAAGGGAGATAGGATTCCCCGTGATGCTAAAAGCCGCATACGGCGGTGGCGGAAGAGGTATGAGAGTTGTAAGGAATGAAGAAGAACTTAAATCCATGTTTGAATCCGCCTATAACGAAGCCAAAATCTTCTTCGGTATAGGTGATCTCTTTATAGAGAAGTATCTTGAAAATCCGAAACATATAGAAGTACAAATAATAGGAGACAAATACGGTAATATTATTCATCTTGGTGAGAGGGACTGTTCCATACAGAGAAGACATCAAAAGCTTATAGAAATATGTCCGTCTCCTGCCCTGCCAGCAAAGTTGAGAACAAAGATTCTCGGGAGTGCTGTTAATGCCTTAATGAAGATAGGTTATGAAAATGCGGGTACTATGGAATTCCTCGTTGATATTAATACGGGAGAATTCTACTTCATAGAAATGAATACGAGACTTCAGGTTGAACATACTATAACGGAATTGATAACTGGTATAGATATTGTTGAACTAATGATAAAGATAGCTGCGGGCGAACCCTTACCTTATCTTCAAAGCGATATTGACTTCAGAGGTTATGCAATACAGTTCAGGATAAATGCGGAAGATCCAAAGAACAACTTTGCACCATCACCCGGAAAGATAACTGCCTACTATTCACCAGGCGGTCCCGGTGTACGGATGGATGCGGGAGTCTATAAAGATTTCATAATTCCGCCTTATTATGATTCCCTTATAGCAAAGATGTGCGTATGGGCACTTACATGGGAAAGGGCTGTTAACAGGGCAAGAAGGGCACTTGATGAGTTCGTTATAAGGGGAGTTCCTACCAATATACCCCTTCACAGGGAAATAATAAGGGATGAACAATTCATAAAAGGCAACTTCGGTGTTAAATTCTTGGAGGAAAGATTGCCTCATTATGACTTTGAAATAGAAGGTGAAAAACCTAAGGAGGATGTAGCTTTGGCAATTTCTGCAGCTCTCGCTGCCTACTACGGCTTATAAGGACCCACACAGAGTATATAAGGTTCACTCTCCCTGTCCCCCACCACACCTGTTATTGCATAACATTTTCTGCTTTCATACCTTTTTATAACTATTTTGTCACCCTCAATCCTTTTACCCAGATTAACATATATCCACTTTCTTCTGTAAGGGTACACATAGTATCTGGAAAACCCGCTCGGATACACCTCAACCAACTTGCTACCTTCTTTCACAACAACAAAGGGCTTAAGGAGTAGTGCTTCACCAACACATACCCTATCCTTATCCTTACCCCTTAATATCTCAAAACAGAATCCCTTTCTTTCCTTCCTGTACCACACGCCCTTATAAAAAACAAATCCTTTTACCTTTATATCCTCCCTTGAGATAACATAAACACCCTCACCCACCCTCTTAACATAGTAGGATCTTTCCACGGGAGGTATGGGATGCTTCTTGATACCGCAGGATAATACAATCAATCCAATCATTAACAAGAATATCTTCCTCATTTTCTTTTATTATTATTTAATAACATTAAGGAGGTAAGGGTATGGGTAAAGATATAATC
>WFWF01000151.1 GCA_015491275.1 Aquificales bacterium
CCTAAGGCTAAGCCGAAAAATAATGTAAGAAAAACAAATAATTTTTTTAATCCCATACTTAAATTTAATTTATCCGACCCAGTTAACTAATTCAATAAAAGCTACTAAGTACCGATATAAGGGTAGTGATGATAAGGGAAATACTTATATTGGGTTTGGGAAGAATGGGTTCGGGAATAGGCAGAAGATTGCTCAAAAATGGTTTCACCGTGTTCGGGTACGATAAGGACGAAACCATTAAGGAAAAAGCGGAAAAGGATGGTATCAGAATAATTAACAGCATAGGGGAAATTGAAGGTATATTCACCCAAGAAAGAAAGGTAATATGGCTGATGATACCCGCAACAGTTGTTGACCGTGTCATTGATGAGATAGAAGGCTCCCTGAGAGAAGGAGACATAGTAATAGATGGCGGTAATTCTTACTTCAGAGATTCCATGGTGAGATATAAGAGACTTAAAAGCAAGGGTGTCGGATTTCTTGATATAGGAGTGAGCGGAGGCGTATGGGGAGAAAGGGAAGGATACTGCATGATGATAGGAGGTGACAGGGAAGATTTTGAATACATTGAACCCATGCTCAAAGCCCTCGCGCCGAAAGGAACCGGGTACGGTTATCTCGGGAAATCGGGAGCGGGTCACTTTGTAAAGATGGTCCACAACGGGATAGAATACGCCATGATGGAAGCCATAGCGGAAGGATTTGAACTTATGAAAGAAAGTGAATTTGATCTTGATCTTAAAGAGGTGGCAAGGATTTACAACAACGGAAGTGTTATAAGATCTTGGCTCATGGAACTTGTTGAAAAAGCCTTTGAAGACTTCGGGAATCTTGAAGAAATAAAAGGATATGTTGAAGATACCGGGGAAGGAAGGTGGACGGTTATAGAAGCCATAAACAGTGCTGTGCCCGTCCCTAATATTGCGGACTCTCTATTTATGAGATTCAGATCAAGACAGAAGGATTCCTTCAGGGATAAACTTCTTGCAGCTTTAAGATTTGAATTCGGAGGACATTCGGTAAAGAAGGATGAAAAATAAAGGTTATGCATTTTTTATATTTGGCGGTAGCGGTGATCTCGCACGGAAGAAGATATATCCGGTGTTGAGAAAACTATACAAAGAAAGAGAATTATCAAACCTCAAAGGTATTTATGCCCTTGCAAGAGACGAGAACGGTTTACCTGACCTTATTAAAGAATGGGAAGAGGATTTCAGTAAACTTTTTAAATTCATACCTTTTGATGTAACATCCAACCAGAGTTATGCGGATATGGGTAAGGAAATAGAAAGTCTTAAAGGGGTAGAGCTTATATTCTATTTAGCCCTGCCCCCCACCTTATTTGAAACAACAATAAGACATCTCGGTTCTTTACTCAGAAGGTTCAGCAATCCCAGAAAGATCATAATAGAAAAACCTTTCGGCTTCAACTTCCTATCAGCCGACAGGCTCAACAATACGCTTCACAAGTACTTTATAGAGGATGAAATATACAGGATAGATCACTTTCTGGGTAAGGGTGCGGTGCAGAGCATCTTTTCCTTTAGGTTTTCAAATAGTATCTTTGAAGGTATATGGAACAAAAACTTTGTTGATCATGTACAGATATCCGCTCTTGAAGATATAGGTGTGGAAGGAAGGGCGGGTTACTACGACAGAATAGGGGCATTGAGAGATATGGTGCAAAATCATCTATTACAAATCTTATCCTTCCTTGCAATGGAACCGCCCTGCTGTCTTGAACCCGAAAGGATAAGGGATGAAAAAATAAAACTCCTTCTTTCAATAAGAGAGATAAGAAAAAAGGATGTAAAGAATATCGCTGTGAGGGGAAGATATAAGGGTTATTTGCAGGAGGAAGGTGTTGATCCCAATTCAAAAACGGAAACCTTCACTGCACTGAAGCTTTACATTGACAACCTGCGCTGGCAGGGTGTACCCTTTTATTTGAGAACCGGTAAAAAACTGAACAGAAAATTAACGGAGATAGTTATAGTGTTTAAAGAAATCCCGGGCGGATTTGCTAAACTGCTTGATTGTTTCCCCCAACCCAATGTAATAGCTTTCCAGATAGCCCCTAAGAATGTCATAACTTTGAAAATACAGCTAAGACCCCCAGCCCAGAGATTTATCTCATGCCCCGTTGAAAGCAGACTTGACTTTGATATGGAAGAGTATTATCACGAGAAGATACCGGAAGCCTACGAAATGCTCATAAAAGACATACTTGAAGGAGACCACAGCCTTTTTATAAGGGCGGATGAAACTCTACAGGCGTGGAAGATAGTTGAACCTATCCTTGAAGCATGGGAAGAAGATGATCACATACCGGAATACGAACCCGGTTCCTGGGGTCCGAAAGAGGCTATGGAACTTATTGAAAAGGACAGCAGGAGGTGGCTAATTGTATAAACTTATAAAGGGAGAAAATTTTGAAGATATAAGCAAAAAAGTGGCGGAATATATAATAAATAAAGCTAAGGAACATATAAATATAAAAGGATCCTTCAATATAGCCCTTGCGGGAGGAACAACACCCGTTGAAACTTACAGAATACTCGGTGAGTCGGAAATGGAATGGGATGAGATCAATTTCTTTTTAACGGATGAAAGATATGTACCCCTTGATGATGAAAGAAGCAATTACAAGATGATAAGGGGCTTTTTGGGTGAAAAGGCTAATATCTTTCCCTTTGACACATCCAAGGAGATAAAGGAAACATGCAGACTTTACACAGAAGTACTAAAAAAACATGCACCCCTTGACTTTATACTTCTCGGAGCAGGAGCAGACG
The DNA here is from genome assembly GCA_015491275.1 of Aquificales bacterium. GTDB lineage: Bacteria > Aquificota > Aquificia > Aquificales > Aquificaceae > WFWF01. The sequence goes on from WFWF01000151.1 coordinate 2,796, forward strand.
GTCATACAGCTTCCCTGTTTCCTGATTCAGTATGGTACGATGATGACGGTTACACATGTTGGACGGTTGACCCCACAGGTCTTAAAAGGGTTTCCCTTTCTTTAAAATTTATAAACTCTTCCGAAGAAGTTGCCTTGTTTCTGACGGGAGACAAAAAAAGAAGTATCCTTGAAAAGATATTGAGAGGTGAAGATATTCCTGCAGCAAAGGTAAGGTCCGCTAACGGGGAAACTATAATATTTACGGACATAAATGTAAACACTCTTAATTAGTTTATATAACTCCCTTCCCAAAAAGGTTTATCTTTATTATATAGTGCGTATTCAGGAAGGCTGGATAGCCTTAGCGTTTGCTGCCATATTGGGAGCAATAATTATACCCCTTCCCGCTTTCCTTCTTGATATACTTCTTGCCC
>WFWF01000152.1 GCA_015491275.1 Aquificales bacterium
AGCTCATACAATTTAAGAAAGGTTTGCGACAGGTTTATACTCTTAGATGACTATCTTGACAGATTTGTTCTTGAAGAGAAAACCGTAACCGAAGAGCAGAATCTTTGGCAGAAGATAATAAATATGTGGAAGAAATCGTGAAGAGAATACTTATAGGAACAGGAAATAAAGGTAAATTCAGAGAAATTGAGAGAATACTTAAAAGCATAGGTATAGAAGCCATTCCGCCGGAAGAGGAAGTAAAGGTTGAAGAAAAGGGTGATACTTTTCTGGAAAATGCCTATATAAAAGCGGAAGCTTATTACGAAAGATTTAAAATGCCGGTCTTGGCAGATGATTCAGGATTGGTGGTTTATTCCCTTGACGGATTACCCGGAGTTTTCTCAAGCAGATTCTGGGAAATAGATTACGGAGGTTATGAGGAGCCCTTACCCGATAAGGATACAGCGAATATAAGAAAGCTTTTGAGACTCCTAAGGGATAAAGAGGACAGAAGGGCAAGGTTTGAAGCGGTTATAGTGCTTCTCCTTGATAGAGATATGGGAATATTCTCAAGGGGAGTATGCGAAGGTTACATAGGTGAGTGTCCTAAGGGAGATAAGGGCTTTGGATATGATCCCGTATTTATACCCTCTGGGATGGAAAGGACGATGGCGGAGCTTGATCCTGAGGATAAAAACAGGATATCCCACAGGGGAAAGGCACTGCAAAAAATTGTGGATTTTTTGAAGAATATGCCGAAAGATTAATATAAGGCTTGATTAATCGGAGTTAAAGTAAATTTATAATATTCTTATATAAGAATGATTAAATTTAAGAGGTAAGAGAATGGAAGCGACCCGAAGGGATTTTCTTGACTACCTCATAGGCGGTTCCATATTAGCAGGCATAGGCGGATTCACCTATCCAATTATAAAAAGTCTTGCACCGAGTAAGGAGGAACTCAAAACCGCAGTGGTTAGGGTAAATATAAAGGACCTTGAAACCTTCGGTGTAAAGGTTGTCTCATGGAAGGGAAAACCTGTCCTTGTCCTTAAACTGCCGGAAAACTTTGAATGGGAAGGGGATTTAAAAACCGAAGACAATATAAAAGTGCTTAAAGATAAAAAAATCTTCGCCCTCATAGGTATATGCACACATCTGGGATGCATACCCTTATGGAGACCGAAAGGAGATGCGGACTTCCACGAACCGCACCTTCACTGCCCTTGTCACGGCGGTATATACACACCCTACGGGGATGTTGTTGCAGGTCCGCCCCCTGCATCTTTACCTATACCGCCTCAGAAAATAGAAGGAAACATGCTTGTTATAGGCTGATAAGATGTTTGAAAGGGTTATAGACTGGATTGATGAAAGGACCCACATAAAAAACATCCTCAGGGAAAACTTCGTAGAGTACAAAGTACCTAAGGGTTTAACCTTCCCCTATGTATTCGGAGTACTCTCCTTAGTTACCATGTTTTTCCAGTTTGTTTCCGGAATACTCCTCTCCATGTACTATGAACCTTCCATACACGAAGCCTTTGACAGCGTTAACTTCCTGATAATGAAAAAGGTAAACTTCGGCTGGTTCTTCAGGCATGTACACGCTGCGGGGGCAAATTTCTTTATGGCACTTATCTATCTTCACATGGCAACGGGTATATACTACAACGCCTACAAAAGACCGAGGGAGTTAACATGGATAGTGGGCTGTATTATCTATCTTCTTATGATAACAACAGCCCTTACCGGATACATTCTCCCTTGGGGGCAACTCTCCTACTGGGGAGGTGTTGTTACTCCAGAAATACCAGGTTCAATACCGTGGGGAATAGGAGAGATAATAGCTACATGGATGAAGGGAGGATACAGACTTGGTGACCTCGCCCTCGGAAGGCTCTTTGCCTTCCATGCCATACTACTTCCCATGCTTCTTACAATTATGGTAATAATACATCTTATACTCATAAGGAGAATAGGTGTTACAGATCCTTCTGGTTTTGAAAGAAAAAAAGAAGAGAAGATACCCTTCCACCCCTATGTAAGCCTTAAGGAGTTGGGAGTTATAATGTTGTTCCTTGCTCTTTTTACATACTTTGTGTTTTTCAAGATGGATAAGTTCTTGCCCAAAGAGAATTTTGAACCCGCGGATTTTATGAAAACACCTTCCCACATAGCACCCGAGTGGTATCTTCTCCCCTTCTTTCAGGTATTCAGATCCATCCCAGATAAATTCCTCGGCTTTATAGCCTTCAACCTTATAATACTTCTGCTTTTCCTACTTCCGTTCTTAGATTTCTCAGCGGTAAAAAGTGCAAGAAACAGACCAGCCTTTCTTGTAATGTACATAATCCTTATAATCTCCTTTACAGCCCTTACTATACTCGGAACCCTTGACCCCACCCCCATAAATGCAAAATTAGGCTTATTTTTTACATTTACTCTTTTCTCCTTTTTCATATCGCTACCAATAATATCCATTGTTGAATGTAAAAGGATGAACCTGGAGAGGGAAGAATGCAAAACAAAGGAATTTTGAAAACCTTATTTTTTACTGGTATAACAATATTTTTATTCTATACGCTTTGGATAGACAACATATTCAAGGAAAAAACAAAAGAATACAGAATACCGGAAAAATACAAGGAGATTATCAGGGATCATAAGTCCGCAATTAAAGGAAGACAGCTGTTTCTTCAAAACTGCAACGGATGTCATTCTGTTATATACGATAATGTTTATCACTCTTTCGCTTATACAAATGAAGCATTTCAGAAATACAGAAAGGAGTACAGGGGACTTTTACCGAGGGATTTGTACTATGCTGTATTCTTTAAGGAGTTTGAAGGCTTGAAAAAGGCTTTCGGAAGGATTCCCCCAGACCTTTCAACAATTTATCTTGCAAGGGACGAGGCTCACCTTTTCAATTTTATCCTGAATCCCCAAAAGGTCATGGAAGGTACACCCATGCCCCCTATTA
>WFWF01000153.1 GCA_015491275.1 Aquificales bacterium
CCTTAACTTTGAAGGCGACCTCGTAGAATTATTTGAAACTATTTTAAAGGGTATATTGTTATCCCTTAAAAATTCTATAAACTCGGAAGCATAAGGGAAGGGATTGAGTTCTTTATCCTTGACGAGAACACCGTCAAGGTCTATCAGAAGGGTAAACATCAAGTTATTTATTATAGAGAAATTTTTATCTCTTCCACAATCTCTCTTATAACGGATTCTCCATCAGCTTCCTCTCTCGGTACTATCCTATGACTTAAAACAAAAGGTGCCACATCCCTTACATCATCAGGTATTACAAAATCTCTTCCCCTCAGTAAAGCCATTGCACGGGAAACTCTTAAAAGTTGCATAGCTCCCCTTGTGGAAACTCCAGTTAATATGGAAGGATGTTCCCTTGTTCTTTGAACTATATCAAGAACATAATCTATCACATCATCCGAAACATAACAGTTATCCGCCCTTCTCTGCAGATACTCAAGATCTTCCCTTTTTAGGACAGGTTTCATAGCCTTAACCCTTTGAAGTGGATCCTCTCCTCTCAATATCTCCTTCTCCGTTTCCCTCCCCGGATACCCTATCTTGAGTTTTACAGAAAATCTATCCTTTTGGGATTCTGGAAGCGGAAAAGTTCCGTACTGCTCAACAGGATTCTGGGTTGCAACAACAAAAAAGGGAGAAGGTAAAGGAAATGTATTTCCGTCCGCGGTAACCTGTTTTTCCGCCATTGCTTCAAGAAGGGCACTCTGTGTCTTAGGGGGTGCCCTGTTTATTTCATCCGCAAGGAAAACATTGGTAAATATAGGTCCCTTCTTAAAAACAAACTGACTTTTGGATTGATCAAAGATGAAAGATCCTGTTATATCAGAGGGCATAAGGTCACTCGTAAACTGCATCCTTTTAAACTCAAGACCCAAAACCTTGGCAACCGCAAGGGCAAGGGTTGTCTTACCCACACCGGGTATATCTTCAAGGAGAAGGTGTCCCCGTGAAACCAAACACGCAAGGGCTAACTCAACAACATGTCTTTTACCTATAAAAAAGCGTTCTATCTCTTCTATTGCCCTTTTAACATTCATGTAAGAAAATAATATAATCTGAGTTATGGACATAAGCCATTTAAGAAAACAGATTGAGGAAAGGATAAAATTTTTACTTTCGCCCAAAAGGATTCCTTCCTATATTTATGAACCAACCACCTATTACCCTCTTCAAAGGGGTAAGAGGATAAGACCACTCTTGTTAACCCTTACAACCTACTATTTAGGCGGTAATGTTGAAGATGCTGTAACAGTAGGCTGTTCCATAGAGATTATCCATAACTACTCCCTTATACACGACGATCTACCCGCCATGGACAATGATGATTTCAGAAGAGGTAAACCCACGTGCCATAGGAAGTACGGGGAAGCAAACGCCATATTAGCAGGTGATGCACTACTTACATACGCCTTTCAAATACTCTCCGATAAGGGACTCTTCAAAAGTCTTCAAGAAAAGGATCTGATTGACATTATAAATGTCATAAGCAAAAAGGCAGGCATTCAAGGTATGGTTCTCGGACAGTTCTTTGATATAAACGGATATGAAGATCCAGTTGAGACAAATATGTACAAAACCGCTGCACTCTTTGAAGCTTGTTTTGTTTGTGGGGGAATTGTAGCAGGTAGAAGGGACATTATTAAAGATCTGGAAAATCTCGGAAGAAACTTTGGATTACTTTTCCAATTCACGGATGACATACTTGATAAGGACGGTATTTACAAAAAGGATCCGGAGTTTGCATTAAGGGAAGTAAAGAGGATCAGGAAAGAAACAAAAAAGATATTGGACAAAACAATACCTGGGGGGGAAGAAATCAGGAATATAATTGAATTAGTTACAAACAGGATAGGCGGATCTGAGGGTGTTTGAGGAAACATAAGGATCCTTACATAATCCACATACCTTACACCTGTCTCTGCAGTCTCCCCAAGGTTCCTTACCCTTTACAAAGGAGTTCCAATGGGCTTCAATATACCTTTCCTTTATACCTGAAGAGACAATCGATCTGAATTTATTAACATTCTTAATAATCTTCGGAAGTCTTTTAATATTACCGTAGCTTTCATACACATCTTTTAGTAAAAACCCCGCACTCTCATCTCCCACAGAAAGCAGATACTCAATAAATGTATTCTCAGGTTTTTCAATGTGAAACTTTATCTTTTTCTTTAGACCGCTCCTACTTATAACCTTCTCTAAGGCTTTTATCCTTTTCTTTACATCTTCAAAGGATCCTATATCATAATTTTGAAAAGGTGTGAAAGGCTTTGGAACAAAATGATTTATACTTGCGGTTATTTCGGGAAGCCCTCTTATTGAGGAAATTCTCTTTAGTAAATAGACAATAGCTTCCAAATCTTCCTCTTCTTCGAATGGTAAACCTATAAGAAAGTAAAGCTTCACAGTTTTGACTCCGCAATCCCTAACAAGTCTTTCGGTAAACTCCAGATATTCCATATTTGTGTGTACCTTATTAATAAGAAACCTAAGCCTCTCACTTCCGGTCTCCGGTGCTATAGTCACAGTTTTCTGTCCAGAATCCCTTATTATCTTGAACAAGATCTCATCGTTCAACTTAGGTCTCAATGAAGAAAAGGATACTTCCATATTGTAGAACTTTATAAGGTTGTAAAGTTCTTCCATCCAAGGGTAGTTGGATACATCCGCCCCTATGAGTCCGACCCTTTTCCTGAATCTGGCTCCCCACTCCAAGGCATCCTTTACAAATTCTACAGGCTTAGGCCTGAAGGGTTTAACAAAATAACCCGCTATACAAAATCTACACCTTGCTTCGCATCCCCTGACAAGTTCCAATAAAAACATATCCCCGAATACGGTCTCCTCGGTAAATATATGTGTGTGTGTTTCTGACTCAAGATTATGTATCCTTCCTACTTCCTTGGTAACGGTCCCATCTATGGAAGGGATATATATATGGTGGTGCCTTGCCATAAATTCTAAAAATGTATCTTTATTCACCAGTAAAGGTAAGGCTTCCGTAAGATGATCTAACACTCCTGTTTCCGCTTCGCCGAGGAAAAAGCCATCAATAAAGGGAGAAAGAACCGCGGGATTATAGGAAACCGCTATACCTCCTGCCATAACTGTTTTTTCCCTTCTTTCCTTAAATAACTCCAATCCCTCCCTTTTAAGTATATCAATAACATTCATATAATCAAATTCCGTTTGTATGGAAAAGAGAATAAGATCAAATTTATTCAAGGGGGTGTTGGTTTCTACCGAAACCACCTCCGCATCCTTGTCATCTGGTAAGAACACCCTCTCACAGAAAATATCATCCTGGGAGTTTAATAGGAAATAAACCAACTGAAATCCGAGGTTTGACATACCTACCTTATAGGTGTTAGGAAATACGAGGGCTATTCTGTACTTAAAATGCTTTTTATAGAATACATGGCCCTTCTCATTCTCAAATCTTCGCCTCAAAAGGTCTTTATACTTTACCATTACTTAATAATTTCACCTATCTTGAAGATAGGCATATAAAGTGCTATGAGTATGACACCGACTATACCCCCTATGGTAACAACAAGTAAAGGTTCTATAAGTGAAACAATTCCTTCAACCGTTTTATCAACCTCATCCTCATAAAACCTTGCAAGGGATTCCAACATCTCATCAAGATTACCCGTCTCCTCACCCACTTTAACCATGGCGACAGCTAATCTCGGGAATATGCCTTGTCTTTCCATTGATTGCCACATAGCTTGTCCTTCGGTTACCTCTTTTTGAACCACATCCACCGCTTCCTTAATGATAAGATTACCCGCAACCTCGGAAGCAATCTGCAGTGCTCTATCAAGGGAAACACCGCTTACAAATAGGGTTGCCATCGTTCTGCCGAATTTAGCCATGGCACTTTTAAGGGCGAGATCACCGAATTTGGGTACTCTAAGTATAAACCTATGTACGCTTTTCCTGAAACTGTAACTTTTTCTCATCATATATCTGAAGGCAACAATAAAAAGGGCAGTTCCTCCCAAAATTTGAAGTATATTAGCTTTAAGGAAATTTGAGGCGTTTATAAGCATCTGTGTAGGCAAGGGTAAGGCGGCTCCGAAGGATGCGTATATTTCCGCAAAAATTGGAACAAGGAAGTATAAAATACCCGTTACTATAACGGTAGCAACAACAACCACAAAGACAGGATAGAAGGATGCGCTCTTTATCTTACTCTTTATCATAGCGATTTTCTCATAATACTCCGATGCCCTCATAAGAGATGTATCCAGATTACCAGTTTCTTCCCCCACAGCCACAAGATTTATAACAAAGTCGGGGAAAACCTTCCTATGCTTTGACATGGCATTTGTTATAGAAGACCCCTCGCTAACCATCTTTGCTACACTTTCAAGGGCGTTACCGAGGATAGGGTTTGGCATTTGCTCCGCAACTATTTCAATGGCTTCAACTATACCGACACCCGCTTTTACCAAGGCACCCAACTGTCTGCACATGAGGGACATATCTCTATCACTGACACCTCCGAAAAGGACTTTTTTCTTTTTCGTTCCCTTAGTACCCTTAGGCTTGGCTTCCTGTGTGAGGGATTCAACTTCAACCACCGTATAATTTCTGCTCTTAAGCTCATTAACAAGCTCTTGCATTGTAGGGGCTTCAGCAGTTTCCTCTACCAGAACTCCCTCCTGAGTATATGCCTTATATTTAAACTTAGGCATGCTTTACCTCCTTACACCAGAAGCATTTATCATCCTTTCCAATTCCTTTATATCTGGAGAAACCCTCAAAGCATCATCAAGGGATATAAGACCCGCCTTGTAAAGTTTGAAAAGGGACTGATTCATGGTCTGCATACCCGATTCAACCTGACCGCTCTGCATAAGGGAGTAAATCTGCTGAAGCTTGTTTTCCCTTATGAGATTCCTTATACCAGAGTTGGGAACCATCAATTCGTATGCGAGCACCCTTCCCCCACCTATTTTTGGCAACAGCCTCTGAGATATAACACCCTGAAGAACAAAAGAAAGTTGAACCCTCACCTGTTCCTGCTGTTCCGAGGGAAATATATCCACTATCCTTGTAATGGTTGAAATTGCGGTGTTAGTATGCAAGGTTCCGAAGACAAGATGACCTGTTTCCGCCGCCCTTAAGGCTATCTCTATGGTTTCCCGATCCCTCATCTCTCCGACGAGGATAACATCCGGGTCTTCCCTCAAAGCCGCTCTCAGAGCATCGGAAAAGGTGTGGACATCTTGTCCTATCTCTCTTTGATTTACTATTCCTTTCTTATGTTGGAACGTGTATTCTATGGGGTCCTCTATGGTTATGATATGATGAGGAAAATTCTCATTTATATAATTTATCAAGGACGCAAGAGTTGTCGTCTTACCTGAACCAGTAGGGCCTGTAACAAGTACCAGTCCCATACTCTTGTGACATAAGTCAAGCACCTTTTCTGTAAGACCGAGTTCCTTTACGCTATGAATCTTGTAGGGTAATCTACGAAAGGCAGCAGCTATGGTATTTCTCTGAAAGAATACATTAGCCCTGAATCGTCCCACATCCTTTATACCGAAGGAAAAATCAGCTTGACCTGTTTCTTCAAGGGTTTTTCTGTGTTTCTCCGGCATAACGGAATAGGCAAGTCTCTGCGTCATGTCCGGTGTCAAAACAGGGAAATCCTCCAGCGGTCTCAGTTTCCCATCAACCCTTATAACGGGGGGAGTACCTGGAGTTAAGTGAATATCGCTTGCATCGTAGGATATAGCCTTCATAACTATATCCATCAATCTAAGCTCCTGCTTTGCGGTTGATGTTGCAGGTGTCATGCCTTACCTCCTTTACTTTGTTAATACCCTGTTAATCTCTTCTATTGATGTTATACCCTTTCTTACCTTAAGAATGCCAGATTCATAGAGGGTCCTCATACCCTTCTCTTTTGCAAGATCCCTTATCTCATCAGCTGTTCCTCCTTTAATAATAAGTCTTCTTATCTCGTCGTCTATTTCCAATATCTCATGTACCGCGGTTCTACCCTTGTAGCCAGTATTGTTACAAGCGGAACAGCCGTTGGGATTCTCCGCATATATGGTCATGTTTTCCTTTTCGTCTTTCAAGACCCCCATCCTCACAAGGGCATCCCTCGGTATCTTAGCCTCAACTTTACAGTTAGGACACAGCTTTCTTATTAGCCTTTGTGCCACCACCATTATTAGTGACGACCCTACAAGAAAAGGCTCTATACCCATGTCCGTTAATCTCGTTACCGTGGTAGGCGCATCATTGGTATGAAGTGTAGAAAATACAAGGTGACCGGTAAGGGAAGCCCTTATGGCTATATCCCCCGTTTCAAAGTCCCTTATCTCTCCAACGAGGATTATATCTGGATCTTGCCTCAGAAAAGCCCTTAAAACAGAAGCAAAGGTTAGACCTATCTTTTCATTGATTTGCACCTGATTTATCCCGGGAATTGCTACCTCAACAGGATCTTCCGCGGTCATTATGTTAACATCCGGCTTGTTTCTCTCCATGAGAGCAGAGTAAAGGGTTGTGGTCTTACCAGAACCCGTCGGACCCGTTATAAGTATCATTCCCCACGGTGTCCATATCGCCCTTCTGAACTTTTCAAGGTCGTCATCTTCAAATCCCAGATCCTCAAGTCTTACATTGAGATACTTCTCCGCCTCTTGAATCCTCATGACGACCTTTTCGCCGTACACCGTAGGCACCGTTGAAACCCTCAGATCTATCTTCTTCTTTTGAATCAGTATCCTTATCCTTCCATCCTGAGGCTTTCTTTTCTCTGATATATCCAAATTGGACATTATCTTGTATCTTGCCACTAAACTATCTTTAATCTTTACTGGAAGTTCATGGAACACCCTTAAAACGCCGTCAACCCTGTATCTTACAAGCACTTTCTTTTCAAAAGGTTCAATATGAATATCGGAAGCACCGAGTTTAACAGCTTCAAATATTAACCCGTTGGCAAGTCTAACGATGGGCGCCTCTTCCGAATCTTTAATAAGCACATCCGTAGGAACCGCTTCCTCCTCCTCGGCTATCTCAACCTCCGCAGGTTCCTCTATCTCATTTAAAACATCCCTCAATTCTGGGAATAGTCTATCAAGTGTCTTTTCAATACTTGACAAGGGAGCAACAAGGGGTATAACGTTGCTAACCTTTGTGTAAAATCTTATCTCGTTAAGAAGATTTTGATTAAGAGGATTAAGCATAATAACATAAAGCTTTCCATCTTCATATTTGACTGGTGCAACCTTTGCCTTCCTCAAAAATTCCTCAGGTAATCGTCTAAGTATGGATTCTGGAACATTTATTTGACCGTCTTGACTCCATACCCTGTGAGGTATTATATCGGTAAAAAAGCTTACCACCTTATTCTCATCAAGAACACCTATCCTCAGAAGAGTCTGGAAGATATCCTCATCCTCTTTTTTCTCCTGAAGCGCCTTCTGTGCTTGCTGAGGCGTTATAAACCCCGACCTCTGAAGTAAAGCGAGTATCCTCTCATAATCCATAACTTTCCCTCTCCGAAGGGAACTCTCCCCTTTCTACATCTTGCTTGTACCTGCTTACTGCATCTCTGAAGAGATCCGCCCCGTTGAGATATCTCCTTACAAATTTGGGTTTAATATCTTCAACAAGACCTACCAGATCGTGGAATACGAGTACCTGACCGTCGCAGTATTTACCCGCACCTATACCTATGGTTATACTTTTTGAAGACTCCGTAATGTCCTTAGCCATCTGCCAAGGAACCGTTTCAAGAATTATCATAAATGCACCTGCGGATTCAATAGCTTTAAAATCGGATTTTAACTTTCTACTTTCCTCTTCCCCCCTACCCACTATCCTGTATCCTCCGTATATACCTATTTTTTGAGGCATAAACCCTATGTGTCCCACCACAGGTATCCCTACATTTACTAATTTATATATAATTTCGGCGATTTCCTCTCCACCTTCAAGTTTTACCGCATCCGCCCCGCTCTCTTTTATAGCCCTACCGCAATTTCTAACCGCTTCTTCTACAGATACCTGATAACTCATAAAAGGCATATCTATTATCACGAAGGATCTTTTTGCACCCCTCCTTACAGCCTTCGTATGATATATCATCTCATCCAATGTAACAGACAAGGTATTTTCTTTTCCTTGAAATACCATACCGAGAGAATCACCAACAAGAATACAATCTATACCGCAAGAATCACACATTTTTGCGGAGAGATAATCATAGGTTGAAAGCATTGTTATTTTTTTGTTTTCCTCTTTTTTTTTGAATAGGTGTCTTATACTAATCCTTTCCATATTCTTTTAAATATATTTCCGGCACACCGAAATCATCCCTTATATGACCCTCACCGAATACTATATACTTCGTTATGGTTAACTCCTCAAGGGCTACCGGACCCCTTGCATGAATCTTGTCAGTAGATATACCCATCTCCGCCCCCAACCCCATCTCATTTCCGTCGGTAAACCTTGTAGAAGCGTTAACATAGACGGTGGATGAATCCACCTCATTAAGGAACTTCATAGCCTTCGTGTAATTCTCCGTAACTATAGCATCTGAGTGTTTTGACCCGTGTCTTTCTATAAAATCTATTGCTTCATCTATATCCGATACAACCTTAACCGCAAGAATAAGATCAAGAAACTCCTCATAGTAGTCTTCCTCGGTAGCCCTTTTTATCTGAATGAAATCAAGTTTCGGATCAGACCTCAATATATTAAAACTTTCCTCATCACATCTTAACTCCACCCCAGCTTTACCGAGATAAAATGCCATTCTCGGTAGAAAAATTTCCGCTATATCCCTATGAACGAGAAGATTTTCAACTGCGTTACATACAGATGGTCTCTGTACTTTTGCGTTGAAAACTATATTGTAAGCCTTACTAAGGTCCGCATCTTTATCAACATATATGTTACACACACCTTTGTAATGCTTTATAACCGGAATTTTAGCATTCTCGGAAACCGCCCTTATAAGCCCTTCACCTCCCCTCGGGATTGCCACATCTATCTTACCCTCCTGTTTTAAAAGCTCCCACACAATTTCCCTGTCCTGCCTGTCAATAA
>WFWF01000154.1 GCA_015491275.1 Aquificales bacterium
AAGCACGGAATACCTATGATAATACCGGATATATCAAAGGAGCCTGAATTCCTCAATAAGGTGTGGAAAAGGAATATAAAGGGAAAGATTGCTTTTATGGCTGTACCTTTGAAGGTTGAAGGTAAGGTTATAGGTGTGCTCAGCTGTGATCGTGAATATACAAAAAAGGAGTCAATGGATGATTACCTTAGATTTTTAAATATGGTGGCGGGAATTATAGCCCAACATGTAATGACATGGCAGAAATTCAGGGATGAGAAGAAGGCGTTGGAGATAGAGCTTAAAAGGATATATTCAAATCTCAAGATTGAGGGCATTATAGGTAAAAGTACCGCCATAATGGAAGTGCTTGAGAATGTCCACAAGGTTGCGGAAACATCCGCAACGGTTCTGCTGATGGGTGAAAGCGGTGTGGGAAAGGAGGTTTTGGCAAGGGCTATACACTTTTTGAGCCCGAGGGCTTCCAAACCTTTTATAAAGGTTAACTGTGCTGCAATCCCGGAGAATTTGTTGGAGGCTGAGCTTTTCGGCTATGAGAAAGGTGCATTCACAGGTGCCTATGTGTCAAAGAAGGGTAAATTTGCCCTTGCCCATGAAGGAACTATATTCCTTGATGAGATAGGTGATATGCCCCTTCCCCTTCAGGCAAAGATACTCAGAGTCCTTCAGGAAAGGGAGATAGAACCACTCGGAAGCACGAAGGTTATTAAGGTTGATATAAGGGTAATAGCTGCAACCAACAAGGATCTTAAGAAACTTGTGGAAAAGGGTCAATTCAGAGAGGATCTATACTACAGGCTGAATGTTATACCTATATATGTACCTCCTTTAAGGGAAAGGAGGGAGGATATACCCCTTCTGATAGGTTACTTCCTTGATAAGTTTACAAAAGAATATAAGAAGGAGGTTGTGATTGAACCGGAAGTTATAGACATACTGACAAGGTATGATTGGCCCGGTAATGTCAGGGAGTTACAGAATCTTATTGAAAGATTCGTTATCCTATCTTCGGACGGCGTTATAAGAAGGAGAGATATACCGAGGGAAATAATTGAAAGTGTAGAAAAGGTTGGGACAACCGTTAATGTTTCAAACACGGAAAGGAAGTTACCTTCTACAATAGAACTGATGGAGAAAGAGCAAATAGAAAAGGCACTGGCTGAAAGCGGTTATGTTATAAAGAGGGCTGCAAAAATGCTAGGTATGACTCCCAGACAAGTTTCCTATAGGATAAAGAAATACGGTATAAAATTACCCTGATGCAAACTCTTCAAAGGTTTTTCTTGCCCTTCCTGATTCAAGACAATCCTTAGAGAGATCAACACCTTCCTTTATACTTGAAACCTTACCGGATGCAAGCAAGAGAAGGGCTGATGTAAGTAAAGCCCAATTTTTGTAAATATTGTTTTCATTTTTTATGATGGATATATTGAGTTTTGCTTGTTCTTCAATATTTAAATTTCCTTTGGGAAGATCGGAGGTTAGACCGTACAATGAAGGATCAATTTCCATAAACTCTCCGTCAAGCATCAGGGTTGTTTTCCTATCCGGATAGGGCTCAATACCCCCTTCAACTCCTTTAACCACTGTTATTCTTTTAAAGCCCGCCTTATTTAATAGATTGTAAACCTTCTCAAAGTAAGGATTGTGTGCAACCGATGTTATTATATTTTCCGCATTAAAGGGGTTTAACAGCTTTTCAATAACATTAATAAATGTTCTGAATCCGAGCTTCTTCCTTATTTCCTTTAACTTATAAAGTTCTGGGACGAATTCCTTTTGATCCGCATAGCGGAAGCCCTCTTTAATAAAAAGGGATCCTTCCGTGTTTATCATCTTTCCGAGCACCTTTATAAAGCCGGGACCGAATTTTGCGGGTACACCTTCCGTACCGTGAGATGACATATTAACACCGCATCCCATTGCAATGAAAAGGGCGGAAGGCAATATATGGAGCGTTTTTATCTTGCCGTCATAGTTAACTCCCAAATCCAATTCGTTTTTTACCTTCTTGCTTATTTTCCTCTTTCTGGCTACGGTTGCCTCATAAAAGCCTTCAAGCTCTTCCGGGGTTTCTCCCCTCATCCTTATTCCCGTTAAAAAGGCTGATATCTGAACGGGATCACCTTCACCTTTAAGTATGTAATCAAAGACCGATTTGGCTTCTTCTTTCGTAATATGTCCGGGATTCATACAACCCCTGCATACCCTCTTTAAAATATTATCCATACCTCTCCTCCTTCCATGGGTCGCCCACCGCGTGATATCCTCTAAGTTCCCAAAAGCCTTTCTTTTCATCTTTTAAAAACTCAACAGTATGTACATACTTAGCACTCTTCCATGCGTAAAGGGAAGGGACTACAACCCTGAATGGGTATCCGTGCTCCGTAGGTAGTATTTTCCCGTTCATCTTTACCGCTATCAGAGAATCATCCTTTTTAAAGAATTCATAGGGAAAACTTGCTGAGTATCCATCATAGCACTTTACAAACACCCACTTAACATCTTCCGCAGGTTTTACCGCCTCTATTATGCGTTTTGCTAATATACCTTCCCATTCTATATCCTTAACACTCCACCCCGTTACGCAGTGAAAATCCGCCTTTATCTTGCTCAGATTTCCGCTGTTGATTATTTCCAAGTAGGGTATCTTTAATGGATTTTTAACCTCTCCTACTATATCAAGGTGTATATCTTTTTCTTCTGGAATGG
>WFWF01000155.1 GCA_015491275.1 Aquificales bacterium
GTATAAAGATTAACCATATAATAATAAGACCTTCATATATGGTTATTGAAAAAAAGGAGAAAAAGATAGTTAAGAATAAAAAAATTTTCATTTTTTTTACGCCTCCTTTACTAATTCACAAAATAATCGCTTTTCTGTAATAAACTTAATAAATAAACGTATGACCGTGCACTTAGCAAAGATCCGGAAAGTGTTAAATATAAGTCTAAAAAAGCAAAGCTTTAAACCTCTTTTATAATCCTCATCGGCTAATTCTTCTACATCATAATAGGTCCACTCTCTGAATATTACCTTAGCTCCTGAGTTTTTTGCTATTTCAACCGTTTTATCCTCCGAACCAGAATCAACCACGATAATCTCATCCGCAATAGATTTGACACTCTCAATACATCTACCTATGGTTTTTTCCTCATTCTTTGCTACAATAGAAACAGATAACATGTTGTTCTATTATAACTTTTTATGAAAAAACCCTCAAAGCTACTTCTATCAGGAGGATGGTTCAATAAAAAGGGTATATTTATATGCAGTACAGGTAAAGTAACATTCCCTGTGGACATTGAGGGTATAAAAGCGGATAAAAAACCCGTATTCCTTATAATTTCATACCAAGAAACATGTAATACACTACATGTACCTATTAAAAAGGAAATATATCCTTCAATTATAACGGTTGAGATAGAAGATATAAAACCTTATGAATTATCTGATAGCAATACAACTATTGAATTCATCTCCATAAAGGACCGAAAAGAAGATTATATAAGAAAGGTTAAAGAAATAAAAAAGGAAATAGAGAAAGGAACTATATATCAGGTTAATCTTACAACAAGGATAGATTTTAGCTTCCGAGGTGAAAGAGAAGGAATATTTTCTCTCCTCTTTAAAAGGCAACCTGTTCCCTTCGGTTTCTTTCTTGATCTCGGAGATTTTTTTGTAGTTTCTGGTTCAATGGAGCTGTTTATTGAAAAAGTAGGAAAACATATAAAGTCCTCCCCTATTAAGGGAACGGCAAGCAACAGATACTTTCTGCAAAAGAGTTTAAAGGACAAGGCGGAAAACCTTATGATAACTGACATGGTACGCAACGATCTGGGAAGAATTGCCATACCAGGAAGTGTAAGGGTAACGGAACTTTTTAAGATAAAAAAGTATCGTACATTGTATCAGATGTTCTCAACAGTTGAAGCTGAGACAGAGGAAGGATTTACTGAAATAATCAAAAACACCTTTCCTCCCGCATCCGTAACTGGTGCACCCAAGAAAAAAGCGGTTGAGCTTATTGATAAATTTGAGGATCATCCCCGCGGTTATTACTGCGGATGCGGAGGTATTCTTTATCCCGACGGTAACTTTACTTTGAGCGTTTTAATAAGAACGGGAATCGGAAAAGAGAAAGTATTTCACTATTATGCGGGTTGCGGTATAGTATGGGATTCGGATCCAGAATCCGAGTTCAAAGAACTTTTACTTAAAACAAAAGCCCTATACGATTTTCCTTTCAACCCTTGAAGAGATATTACACATGATCTCATAAGGAATGGTACCCGCAAGCCTTGAGATATGGGAAAAGGTTTGATGCTCGTTAACTATATAGATCCAGTCTCCCTCTTTAACATCCGTACCGGTTATATCAACTACGGTCATATCCATTGTTATATTGCCTATTACAGGAACATTTTTAGACTCAACTACAAGCTTTATTTTATTTGACAGACTTTTCATCAATCCGTCCGCGTACCCGAAAGCCACAACACCTATCTTAGTGTGACCGCGGGTTATGTAGGTTCTGCCGTAGGAAATGGAATAGCCTGGGGGAAGGTCTTTTACTGAAATCACTCTCGCCTTTAGAGTAAGTGAGGGTTTTATGTTGATCGGATAATCCCTCACTGGCTTTTCACCGTAGATAGCCAAACCCACTCTAACATGGGTGGTAAAGTCAAGATTATAAATAAGACCTGCTGAACTTTCCATGTGTATGACACCTATATCCTTATAGGCTTCTACAATTTTCTTGAAGGCTCCCACTTGAGCCATACTAAAATCCCTATCGGTAGGTGTGGAAAAATGACTCATGATACCCTCAACCATACCTTCCAGCTTTACTGGTTCGGTAAAGCCGAGTCTTCCCATGCCCGTATCAAACTTAACATGAAAAGGTATTTTAAGATCCTTCACAAGTTTGTAATGATTCATATCGGATACAACAGGAATGAGATTGTTTTCCAAAAGTGTTTCAATCTCCTCCTTTAAAACTCCTCCGAGTACAAGTATCTTCTTTCTTACTCCGAGACTTCTTAAAATTGCGCCTTCATCAGGAGATGCTACTGCAAAATACTCAACCTCATCCACATTTTCAAGGAGCGGTGCCATATATCTTATACCTATACCGTAGGCATCCGATTTTACTACAGCTATTATTTTCTTTCCCGTGTATTTAAAAATATTTCTGCAATTTTCCCTTATCCCCTCTCCGCTTATTTCAAGAACAGCCCTTGACATCAAATCTATTTATAACGGGATCTTACAATATCCCTTATAATCTTCTCATTAAGTCTGTCCGCGGTATCTGGAGTTAGACATCCGAGTGGAATAATCTGGACCCTTGCAAGTCCCTTCCTTACCATTCCCAGCTCTCTTGCAGCAGCCTTAGAAAGATCAAGTATCCTTCCGTCCACATAAGGACCCCTATCATTTATCTTAACAACAACAATCTTATTATTTTCCACATTCCTTACAAGCACATAGGTACCGAGAGGTATCTTTCTTGATGCTGCGGTAAACCTGTAAAGTAAAAAGGGTTCGCCGGAAGATGTAGGTCTGCCGTGAAACCTCTCACCGTACCACGAGGCTATACCTTCTTGAATCCTGCAGTTTCTGTTTACAAATATACCCTCGGAAATTTCTACCGAATTTATCCTTTCCTCAATGAGTCTGAATTTACCCAAGTATTTCCTGTTTAATATATCTTCCTCAATTATATCCTCGGGCAGACAATCCGCATAATTCATACAAAAAGGAGTATCCGCAAAGGAAAACGAAAAAAACAAAAAAATAGATATTACTGCTTTCCGAGCCTTTTTACCACCACCCATCTCTTTGTCTTGGAAAGGGGCCTCGTTTCCCTTATGACTACTATGTCACCCTCCTGACATTCGTTGTTAGGATCATGGGCATGATACTTTTTACTTCTTCTGATATGTTTACCGTACAAGGGATGTGGAACCCTTCTTTCAACCTTTACAACCACGGTCTTATCCATCTTATTGCTTACAACCACCCCGACCAATTCCTTTCTTTTTTCATGCCATTTCTTTTCTTTATTTTCCATCATTCTTCACCTCTCAGCTCCTTTTCCCTAAGGATAGTAAGTATCCTTGCTATATCCCTTCTCGTTTGCCTTATAACATTAGGGTTTTTCAACTTCTCTATCCTATTTCTGAAACGCAATCTTAAAAGTTCCGTTTTAAGCTCCTCAACCCTCTTTATAAGTTCCTCCCTTTTCATTTTCCTAAGCTCAGCAGTTTTCATAGGGTAACACCTCCCGCCTTAACCAGTCTGACCCTTATTGGAAGTTTTGCCTTGGCAAGCCTGAAAGCTTCTTGAGCTACATCTTCTGGAACACCTGAAAATTCAAACATTATCCTGCCGGGTTTAACATGGGCTATAAATCCTTCCGGATCTCCCTTTCCTCCACCCATTCTCACCTCGTTGGGCTTTTTTGTATAAGGAGTGTCCGGAAATATTCTTATCCAGACTTTTGCACCTTTCCTTAACGCCCTTACCAAAGCCACCCTTACCGCCTCTATCTGTCTTTGGGTTATCCAGTGAGGCTCAAGGGCTTGTATTCCATACTCCCCGAAGGCAATCTTATTACCCCTCGTAGCTTTGCCCTTCAGCTTTGGTCTATGAGGTTTTCTCCATTTTATCTTCTTAGGTTGCAAGAATGACATTATTGAACCTCCTTATTCACCTTCATAAGGTCCTCTTCAATCTTCTGAAGTATCTCTTCCTTACCGCCCTTCAGTATATCACCCTTATATATCCAAACCTTAACCCCTATTATACTGTATTTGGTAGAAGCACGGGCATAACCGTAGTCTATGTTCGCCCTCAGTGTTTGCAATGGCATCCTTCCCACCAAAAACCATTCCGCCCTTGCAAGGTCCGCACCTCCAAGCCTTCCCTTCACCTGAATCTTGACCCCTTTTGCACCCGCCTTTATTGCATTGTCTATCGCCCTCTTCATAACCCTCCTGTGCGATACCCTCCTTTCTATCTGCATAGCTATGTCCTCAGCAACAAGTTGGGCATCAAGTTCGGGTATCCTTATCTCATCAACCGCTATGGTTATCTCTTTTCCTTGAGTTATCTCCTCCAGCTTCTTTTTAAGCTGTTCAACCTCCGCACCCTTCCTACCTATGATAATACCGGGTCTTGCAGAATATATTCTCACCTTTACCTTTGAAGCTATCCTTTCTATAATAACCTTTGAAACGCCAGCAACCCTGTATCGGTTCTTAATATATTTTTTTATTTCAAGATCTTCCCTTAAAAAATTGGCATAATCCCTCTTTGAAGCATACCACTTAGACTGCCAATCGTGAACTATACCGAGCCTAAAGCCTATAGGATGAGTTTTCTGCCCCATCTATTCCTCCTTCTTCCTTTCCTCAAGTATTATTGTAATATGGGATGTTCTTTTCCTCAGCATGGTAGCCCTACCGTATGCTCTCGGCATCCATTTTTTATAAATGGGACCGTCATCAGCAACCGCTTTTTTAATATAAAGATTATCAAGATCCATACCCTTCTGTTCAGCATTTGCTATTGCACTTCTGAGAACCTTTTCTGTTATCCTTGCAGCCTTCTTAGGTAATACTTTGAGCAGGTAGAGAGCTTCACCCGCTTCCTTTCCTTGTATCTGTCTCAAAACCTGTCTTGCCTTCAAAGGGGATATTCTTGCATATCTCAGTACCGCCTTTGCCTCCATCTCATCACCCCTCACTTCTTCTTAACCGCCTTGGCACTTTTTTCAGGATGACCCCTGAAGGTTCGCGTAGGTGCAAACTCACCGAGTTTATGCCCTACCATGTCCTGAGTAATATAAACGGGAATAAAGGTTTTACCGTTGTGCACGGCTATGGTGTGCCCGACAAACTCGGGTATAATAGTTGTTGACCGATTGTATGTTTTTATAACCTTCCTTTCACCCTGTTCGTTCATTTCCCTTATCTTCTTCCACAGTTTGGGATGAACCCAAGCTTTTTTATTAACAAGCTTCCTGTACTCCTCCCACACCTCGTTGTATTTCTTTATTGCCCTTTCAAGCATCTCCGGATCTTTTCTTTTCTGGGCATACCTGACCTTTTTGTATATTCTCTGAGTTTTTTTATAAAGCCTGTAAAATTTATCAAGATCCTCTATAAGCTTGTTCCTTTTATTCCACGCACCCCTGAATCCCATCAGACTTTTCCTCCTTTTCGCGTAACAAGAATAAATTTATTTTTAGCCTTTTTGCCTCTCTTAGTCTTATAACCCTTTGTCTTCCAACCCCAAGGTGATTCAGGATGCTTACCCTTAGTTTTACCTTCACCGCCTCCGTGGGGATGATCAACAGGATTCATAGCTGTTCCCCTTACAGAAGGTCTCCACCCGAGCCATCTGTATCTTCCCGCTTTTCCATATTTTATAAGCTCATGCTCCGCGAGACCTACCGTACCGATGGTTGCCATGCATTTTAGATTTATCAATCTCACTTCACCAGATGGCAATCTTACTTGGGCGTATTTGTCACTCTTTCCAAGTATCTGAGCCGAAGTGCCCGCAGCCCTCACTATTTTACCGCCCCTTCCAGGCACAAGTTCTATGTTGTGTATAAATGTACCGTCGGGTATATATTTAAGGGGCAGAGCATTACCAGGTTTTATTTCGGGAAGCTCCTTACCCGCCTCAGCGTCTTCATAACTTATGGAAACCACCGTATCACCCACCTTCAAACCTTCGGGCCATATTATGTATCTCTTTTCACCGTCAAGGTAATGTAAAAGGGCAATCCTTGCAGATCTGAAAGGATCATACTCTATGGATACAACCTTAGCAGGTACAAGGCTTTTATCCCTTTTAAAATCAATAAGCCTGTATCTTTTCTTATGACCGCCCCCCCTGTGTCTTGCTGTTATTTTACCTTGTTGTCTTGATCTCCCCTTAGCCCTTACCCAATGAACAAGCAGAGACTTTTCCGGCTCATCTTTCGTGAGCTCAGCAAAATCATAGAGAATCGCATGTCTCTGCCCGTTTGTAACAGGTTTAAGCTTCCTTACACCCATCTTAACCGCTCCTTAAAAGTTAACAAGATCTATTTTATTATCAGGGGCAAGAGTTACTATAGCCTTCTTATACTTCCTCGTAGTGCCGTACCTTCTGAATCTTCCGAATATCCTCTTCTTTTTGGGTTTAACTATCACAGTGTTAACCTTCTTCACCTTTACCTTAAACAGCTCCTCAACAGCCCATTTTATCTCATGCTTGCTTGCATCAAGGGCAACTTCAAAGGTGTATTTATTATAGTCATCCATTAATCTGTTACTCTTTTCCGTTATAATGGGCCTTATAATTATCTCGTAGGGCTTTTTCCTGCTCATACCCCTAACCTCTCATAAATTTTGTCTATACTCTCCTTTAAAAGCAGCAGTTTGTCACTCCACAATATGTCATAAACATTAAGACCTTCAACAGGTAATACTTTAACATTTTTAAGATTTCTGAAAGACTTCATTATAACCTCATCCTTTTGAGGCAAGACTATCAAAACTTTATTATTCTCAACACCTTTATTTTTTAGGAATTCTAAAGCTCTTTTTGTTTTGGGCACATCTCCTATATCTATTTTGTCTTCTATTAATATGTTTCCTTCCTTAGCCCTTACGGAAAGTGCCATCTTTAAACCGAGTCTTCTTACCTTTTTGGGAAGAGGATACCAGTAATCCTTCGGTTTGGGACCGTGGGCAACTCCACCTCCCACAAATATGTTGGCTCCCCTATCACCGTGCCTTGCATGACCTGTTCCCTTTTGAGGTAACAGTTTTCTACCGCTGTATGAGACTTCTCCTCTTGTCTTTGTGCTATGAGTTCCACTTCTCCGCGCAGCAAGTTGCCATTTAACAACTTCCCACAATACATGTTTATTAACCTCAACATTAAAGACTTCGTCTTTTAATTCAATACCGCCGATTTTCATACTTCCTCTCCTGCCTTAATTAATTCCTCATTAATATGCTTCAACCTCTGCAGTTTTAATCTTTGACTTTTACGATTACCTATCTTACTCTTCTCAATATAGACTATACCCTTTGAAGGTCCAGGGACACTGCCTTTGACAAGGATAACATTCCTTTCGGGAATTATATCTACAATAAAGAGTCCCTGAACCCTCACAGTTTCATTTCCGTAATGACCAGCCATTTTCTTACCTTTCCATACTCTTCCCGGATCAGTTCTGTTACCTATTGCACCGACAGCCCTGTGATATCTATGACCGTGTGAACGGGGAAATCCGGAAAAATCCCACCTTTTCATAGTACCTGCAAATCCTCTACCCTTTGATGTACCAACAACATCAACCAAATCACCCGCATTAAAAACATCCGTTATTCCAAGCTGTTGACCTTCCTTGAAGGAAGAAACATCGTCAACCTTGAACTCCTTAAGCACCTTTAAAGGCTTTAAACCTACCTTTTGAAACTTTATAAGCATCGGCTTAGTAGTATTCTTTTCCTTTTCTTCAAAAGCTCCCACCTGTACAGCGGAATATCCATCTCTTTCCACGGTTTTAACTTGAACGATATAATTTGCAGGTATTTCTATAGCGGTAACAGGCAAAGCAGTACCATCCTTCAAAAACACCTGCGTCATACCGAGCTTTTTACCTATCATTCCCAAAGGCATATCTCTAACCCCTCATTTTTACTTCCACATCAACACCCGCGGGAAGATTTATTTCCATAAGGGATTCTATCGTTTGAGGTGTTATCCTTGTAATGTCAAGTATCCTGCTGTGCTCCCTTATTTCAAAGTGCTCTCTTGATTGATCAAACTTATGAGGTGATCTCAATACCGCCCATCTTCTTCTTCTCGTAGGGAGAGGAATAGGACCTTTTACCATACCACCCGTTCTTTTTACGGTTTCAATTATCTGCTTTATTGACTGATCAAGAAGTCTGTGATCGTACGACCTCAGCTTTATGCGAATCCTGTCTTGCTCCATCATCATCTCCCTACTCTAAGATTTTGGTAATTACTCCAGCACCTACTGT
Source organism: Aquificales bacterium (assembly GCA_015491275.1). Lineage (GTDB taxonomy): Bacteria > Aquificota > Aquificia > Aquificales > Aquificaceae > WFWF01. The sequence continues at coordinate 8,316 of WFWF01000155.1, forward strand.
CCTTCCTCCCTCCCTTATAGCAAACC
>WFWF01000156.1 GCA_015491275.1 Aquificales bacterium
ATACCGAAGAAGCTCGGGGAGAGTTTTGACGACTCAAGCACCCAATCGTAACGGCTACCGTCCGTACCTTTCAGTGGACCTATGTATCTCTTCTCCGATATGGTGTATATATTACCGCTCAAAGAAAGGGACCTTCCTACCTTATATACTATACCCGCGGGGTTATAAAAACATCCCGAGGGATCGTCGGAAACAGCAGTATATGCACCACCCATATAACCGCCCCTTCCCCCTATGGGAATATTTTTATAGTGAAACTCATCCCCGTAAGAAATAAAAAAGCAAGAAAAAAGCAAAAACAGTAAAAGACTAAAAAACTTCAACATTTTTTATAAACCTTTCTTCCATTCTTTTACCGCCTTTAAATTTAAGTTCATTTATAACCAATTCTAAACGCTTAACCCTTTCCTTATTATTGGGGTGGGTCACTGATTCATATCTTGTTCTTTTTAAAAACTCCACATATGCTTTCGGATCATAACCCGCCATTGCCATTATGACAATCCCCGTTTCATCCGCCTCAAATTCTTCTTCCTTTCTGAAACCCTTTTCAAATAAAATATCCGTTGCTTTGTCAATAAGCTCCGAAAAGGTAACACTTATGGTCTGCGTACCGCCGGATAATATCATAACAAGACTGGAAGAAGGTAATCCTTTTCCCTTAAAGTCAAGGTCTTTTATAACATGCATGTGAGCAACATGACCTATCTCGTGAGCTAAAACACCTGCAAGCTCCGCTCCATTCTTCATCTTTCTTATTGCTCCAAGAGTTACAAAAACATACCCTCCGGGAGTTGAATAAGCATTTATCTCTTCAGAATTAACAACCCCGAACTTGAAATCAAGTTCTCCCCTGCCCGAATATAATGCAAGATATTTACCAACCTTATTTACATAAAATTGAAGGGCTTCATCATCCACAAGATCATACTTACCCAATATCTTGGCTGCAACCTCCCTGCCGAGAAGGACCTCAGCCCTTATATCCTCATCGGTAACCTTGTACCATCTTTCAACATGCTTCCTTGTTCTAAAATTTTCGTCAGCAAAGGAAATAAAAAAAGAAAAGATAAGCAAACACAAAAGAAATCTCATTTTAGCTTCTCCCCAAACTCTTCAATCTCTTCCTTACTTATCCTTATAGATTCCACTTTCTGAAGACTCCTGTAATTTGATACATACTTTTCCTTCTTCCTCTTTCTGAAATCCTCCGTGAGACCCCTTGATGCAGCGGCGGTTATATTGGTTGAGCTCCTTTTCCTGCCCTTTATAATATCGGATTCCTTCTCACCGCCTAAAATGGGAACCTCCTGAGGTGGTTTGTCTGGACCTATAAGTAAAGAATACACCCATCCCTTAACACCGTCGTACTTTACAAAATGCCAGTTCCCCTTCTTATCCAAGACTTTCACCTTCTCCCCTTTCTTTATTGTAGCCACAACCTTTGAACCGAGATGGGGTTTCTCGTATATTTTTGCTTTCAAGCTTTTAACATACATTGTTTGGGCATTGGCAAAAATAAAAATGAGTCCAACCAAAGATACCAGTACCTTCATTTTTCCGCACCTCCTTTTATTATATTCATATGTCTTTTTGCAATATCTTTTAGGTAATTATCACCGCAATTATCCGCAATGTATCTGAAAATATCATAAGCTTCCTCTGTCTCGCCCTTCTCCCATAAGACAACTCCCCTGTTCAAATATTCTACAGTTTCAATATAAGTAGGTTCCGACTCTTCTGTAAACATAAGGGGTTCATAAACTTTAATCCTACGAACCTTCCCTCTTAAAAGGAAACTGCCCACATACCTGCACACAACCTTATCTTTTATATCTTCATAAACATCCTGAGATATAAGTATTGTTGCCCCCACATCTTTTGTAAGATTTTCAAGGCGAGAAGCGGTATTAACCGTATCCCCTATAGCGGTATAATCAAGTTTTTTCTCATAGCCTATATTTCCCACAACCGCATAACCCCTGTTTATACCTATACCTACCTTTATCGGCGGAAAGCCTGCAATACCCCTCCTGTTAAATTCTTCCAACTTTTGACGCATCTCCAAAGCTGTTTTCACAGCCATAAAGGAAGGATTCTCCACCTCCACCGGCTCACCCCAAAATGCCATAAGGGCATCGCCTATGAAGTTATCAAGGGTTCCCTTATTGGAAAAGACAACCTCGGACATAAGGGCAAAATAGCTGTAAAGGAATCTGACAACCTCTTCGGGAGTTTTCTTTTCGGAAAGGGCTGTGAACCCGCGTATGTCAGCAAATAACACGGAGATGTATGCCCTCTTACCCTGCCCCGCCTTTATAAATTCCTCATAGTTTTCAACTATTTTGGCA
>WFWF01000157.1 GCA_015491275.1 Aquificales bacterium
ATGCATGGCAAGGTGTATAAAGGTTTCCACCGCACCGTCGGGTGAAGACTCAAATTGGCCGTATATATCAGGATTTGTAAAAACGCTTGTATCAAGGACGAACCTATCCATGAATTTTATTATAATCTTTACCCATGCGTGTGGTAATAGTAGGGAACGGTCCTGCTTCAGCCTCAGCAGTAGAATCTTTCAGAGAGATAGATAAAGATTCGGAAATAATAGTCTTATCCGATGAAGAATTTCCAACCTATGCACCAAACTGTATGGAAAATGTGATAAGAAACGATATATCCGATAAAGCCCTTTTTTACAAAGGGGGTTTTGAGTTTTATGAAAGATATAAGGTTGACTTCAGACCGAAAAAGGAAGTAAAAGCGATTGACACAAAAAGGAAGGTTGTTATAACCTCTGACGGAGATGAGATATATTATGATAAGTGTCTCTTAGCTGCGGGTGCTGATTCCTTTATACCACCCATACAGGGTATTGAACTCAAGGGTGTAACAACTGCAAAAAATCTATATGATGCTTTAAAGATAAGGGAATGGATAAAAGGGGGGAAAATAAAGGACATCGTCATAGTAGGGGCGGGACCCATAGGTATTGAGGATGCGGAAACCCTAAAACACTTAGGATTTAATGTAACAGTAGTTGAAATATTCAACAGGGTTCTACCAAGGATGCTTGATAAGGACATGGCGGATATATACATGAAGTATTTGGAAGATTTTGGAATAAGATTCCTTCTTGAACATCAAGTTATATCCATAGAAGGAAACAACTGGGTTGAGGGAGTGAGGGTAAAGCCACTTCAAAGTGACAGGGAGATTTTCATAAAAGCGGACATGGTTATACTTTCTGTCGGTGTAAGACCAAGGACAAGACTCGTTGAAAACACTGATATAAAAATACACACCGATGAAAAAACCGGTAAACCGATGGGGGGTATATTAACCGATGAGTATCAAAGAACATCAAACCCTGATGTGTATGCAGCGGGAGATATATGTTCATCCGTAGATGTTTTCGGTAAACACAGGTGGATAGCTTTATTCCCTGCCGCACAGCAAGAGGGATATATTGCGGGATACAACATGGCAGGGTTGAAGGTAAAAAATGAAGGAAGCGTTGATTATAATGCTGTAAAAACGAGGGAGGTTACCGCAGGTAGCGGGGGTATTTTCGGAGATGATAAGGATATACTGAAGGTTGAACATGATAATTATTTGATAAAAATATTCCTTGAAGAAGGTAAGGTCACGGGCTATCAATTCGTGGGCATACCTGCAAGCAAAGATATTAACAATACAAATACCCTACTATCTTCTCTCATCAGAGAAGATTGGGGAAATACAGTAACTTCAAGAAAGGGCATGGGACTGGAATCCTCGGGAGTACTTATGCACAACTTCATAAGAAATAATAGGGTAGTAAACGAAACCCATATAAATATAATAATGAACGGAATATTAAGAGCCCTTGGAAGTACCGCCTTGGACGCCCCCCTCTTCCGCAGAGTCCTCTGATTCCATATCCGATTTATATATAACTATCCTGTTCTTCCCCAGCTTTTTAGCCCTGTAAAGGGCTATATCCGCCTCTTTTATAAGCGTATCAATATTATCAACATCCTCCTTGTAGGTTGATATACCACCGCTCACCGTAGTAGATATATATTTGTCATTTACGCTAAACTTCTTTTGTTCAAAGATCTTCCTTATCCTTTCCGCAACCTGAAATCCACTTTCAGCATCACTATTCTGGAGAACAACAACAAACTCCTCACCGCCGAATCGTGAAACAATATCAGAGCTCCTTACATTGCTTTTAAGAATTTCTGCAAACTCCTTAAGGACCTTGTCACCCACATCATGACCATAGTTATCATTTATACGTTTGAAGTTATCTATATCAAAAACAACCAATGTAAAAATGTTACCGTACCTTTTAGCATTCTCTATAATAAGCTTTATATGTTCAAAGAAAAATCTTCTGTTATACAGACCCGTAAGATGATCAACATAAGCTATCTCCTGAAGCTTATCCCTCTCCGTTTTTATTTCCTCAATAAGATCTCTCAACCTCTCACCCATAAGCAAAATACTGTGTTTTAACATGTATATCTCATCCCTATTCTTTTCCCGCGCTATTTCTTTTTCAAGGGCTTCTATCTTTGAAAAATCTCCCCTCTGAAAGGATTCCGCGGTGTCCTTTATAAGTTCTATACCGGAAACAACCCTCCTTATGGTTAGATAAACAATAAAGCTTATAAGAAAGGTTAAAACAAAATTGTAAAGGGTAAGCTTTACAAACTCAACAATATAACTTCTGTAAAGGGTTGCCATATCCTTGGCTATGATAATTCTGCCCGCAGGTATTTCCCCCCTTATTAATATGGGGATATCCATTATGAACTTTTTATCAGGAAATTCTCCAACAATTTTGTAACCATCAATATCCATGTAATCTGTAAGGCTGAGGATCTCCGTGCTTGATGCATCCTCAACAAGAACCTTTTTAAAAACATATCTATCCTTTATGTAAATATCCTGAATACCGTACTCCTTTAAAATACCCTCAATAAATTTCTTATCATAAATTATCATCCAATCAACATTTTCAACGAGCTTTACAAGATCAAGAATATCCGCAAGATGGGAATAAACAAGATAGCATTCCTTTTCTTTCAACACATAAAACCCGACAACCGTACCCTCATTTGTAATGTCGTAAACCTTAAACTTATTCTTACACCTACCTTCATTAACTTTTAATAAGGATCCCGTTCCCGCGGACTCTTTAAGGCGGGATACTTCAAAATCCTCAAAGGTTTTATACAGGGAATGTATTCTTTTGAAGTTGGTACTTATTTCTCCTTCCAGATTACTTCTTAACTGAATAAAGTTAAATATACCTATGGTTACAACTATGAGAACGGAAACTATCAAAATGCTTAAAAATATCTTCCTTTTTAGGGTCATCATATAATTATATAATTCGGTCATGATATTATTCTTTGGCGGTAGCTTTGATCCGATTCACAACGGACATCTTATTCTCGCGGAGGATGTCAGGGAAAAGCTGGGATTTAAAAAGGTAATTCTTATTCCCGCAAACATATCGCCCCTAAAGGGAAAATATGTAGCACCGCCCAAGCACAGAATATGTATGATAGATATATCAATAAGGAACCTTAAAAACTTTGATGTTGATCCCTGGGAGATAAAGACGGGAGGAGTTTCTTACACAATAAATACCATAAAGTACATTAAGGAAAAGTACGGTAGTAAACCCTACATGCTTGTTGGGGCGGACAGTATGCTCAGCTTTGACAGATGGAAGGATCCAGAAAAAATCCTCAAGGAAAGCTGTATGGTAATTATGGAAAGGGAAGGAAAACTTCCTTTGGTGGAAAAATTTATGACAGAAAAATTTCCATCCTTTAAAAAAGGTAAAGATTATTTGATAGTAAGAACCCGGCGGATAGATATATCTTCCACGGAGATAAGGGAAAGGGTAAAAAGAGGACTTCCTATAAGAGGTATGGTACCCGTAGAAGTGGAGGTTTATATAAAAGAAAAAGGTCTTTACAAATAATTACTGGGCTTCACTTATTTCCGTTATTCTTATACCTATCTTGTCTCCGACTATAACCATTTCGCCTTTGGCAATAGGTACACCGTTAACCTTCACATCTATGGTGTCGCTTATGTTCCTTTCAAGCTCTATAACGGAACCCGCCTGTAGATTTATGAGATCCCGTACAAGAATGGTAGCCTCTCCCAAAGAACCTTCTATCTTCATGGGAATATCATGAAGTTTTTCACACTTCTCCAATTCACATAAATTGTGTTCTTCCCTTTTATCTTCTCTCCCCTGACCGTTTTCCATTATCTTGTCTCCTTCAACCATGACTTGATAATCTTGGCAACCTTATTAGGCTCTTCCTTCGCTATATTTGTTATAGTGTCTATTACTATAACTTCCTTAGCTTTCTCCCTTATAGCCTCAAGCCCCGCAACACTTTCAAGCTCCCCTGCGGTGGGCACTTTGGCCGGGGTAGGGGGAGCTTTAACAGTAACCCTTTCCCTTCTTCCCAATTTTCTCATCAGAATAACAAAAGCTATAAAAGCAAGCAAAGCCATAAAGGCATAAACACCCCATCTTACATATTCCGAATAATCCACATATTCAACAAACTCAGGTTTTTGAAAGGGAACAGAAACTATGGATATCTTGTCCCCTCTTTCTACATTAAGTCCCGCAGCAGCAACGATCATATCCTCAAGCTTTTTCAAATCAACATCCTTCTCAGTATTCTTGTCTATAAGAACACCCACACTTATCCTTTTTATCTTGGGTGCATAATCCGCTGTATAGATCTCCTTTTTACTCACTTCAAAGTTTGTTGTAACTTCACTTTTCTCCGTATTTATAGTCCCTCCACCCCCAGCACCCGCACCCGGCGGTATATTTGCGGTTGCACCCGGTATGCCTCCTATACCCGTACCCGTAGTCCTTTCTTTCTTTTTTTGCTGACTAACCACGGCGGTCATGTCCGGATCATATATCTCCTCCTTCTTTTCCATTTTTGTAAAGTCCATCTCCGCGGATACGACAACCTTAACTTTGTCATAACCTATTGTTTCAGAAAGAGCTTTCAAAATTTTCTTTTCCAGTTTCCTTTCAAACTCGGAAACTATCTTTAACTGCTTTTCACTTACACCTTTAAATTCGTCTCCTTCATCAAGAAGGGCTGTAAGGTCCCTGCCCCTGTCGTCAATTATAACCACATTGGACGGCCTAAGTCTTTCAACACTTGATGCCACAAGATTTCTTATTGCTATAATCTGTTCACGGGTGATATCCGTACCCGGTTTAAGTTTTATAAATACGGAGGCGGAAGGTTCTTCTTCTTCCCTCAGAAATATTGATTTTTCCGGTATGGCTATATGCACCCTTGCATCAGTAATATTCTTTATCCTTAAAATAGTTCTGACAAGTTCTCCCTCAATAGCCCTTTTGTAATTTACCTGCTGTTGAAAATTTGAGATACCTATCCCAGTTTTATCAAATATTTCATAGCCTATTATACCTTTACTGGGAATACCCTTTGCACTGAGTTTAAGCCTTATATCCCTTACCTGGCCCTCCGGAACGAGAATGGTCCTTCCGTCCTTCCCTATCTTATACTTCACTCCTTCCTTATCCAGTTCCGTTAAGATTGCTACCATATCCTCTTGACTGAGACCCGAGTAGAGGATTGAGTAATTGGGTTGAGCTAAATAAACGGAAGCTACTCCTAAGATTATAATAAGACCGAGGGCTGAAGTTATTATCAAGAACTTTTGTGTTGCAGGGAGCTGTTTAAATCTTTCTACTAAGCCTCTTATACTTTCCCTTACATCAGCCATATTAAACCTGCATCCTCTGAAGTTCTTGGAATGCCTCTAACAGCTTATTTCTTATCTGAATCAAAAGATTCAGTGCAACGGAAGCCTTTTCAAACTCAATTATGGCAGAATGAAGTGGAATATTTTCTCCCCTTAAAATGGCGGACTTTATCTCTTTTGACTTTAACTGTTGTCTGTTCACCCAATCTATAAAGGAAGATAAATGCTTGGCAAAGTCATCCGCCTTTCCCTGTTTAACATCGTTTCCCTTTATATTCTTTAAGGGTAAAGAAGGAAATTCTCTTATCTCCATAATTCTAAGGTCCTCTCTGCCATTTCCCTTGTCATATTGAAAGCAGTCATATTTGCCTCATAACTTCTTATTGCGGATATCATGTTTGCCATTTCCTTTGCAAGATCAATATTGGATTTCATAACATAACCTTCCTCATTAGCCATTGGATGGGTAGGATCATAAACCATTCTGAAGGGTTCATCAGATTCTATTATACCTTCAACCCTTACAGGTATCTCTCCCCTCTCCTTAGCTTTGGGATCCTCAACAGCCTTGAATACAACCTCCAATCGCCTGAAAGGTACACCTTCCTCCGTATAAGAGTCATAATTTGCAAGGTTTGAAGCTATTGTATTCATCCTTATCCTCTGAGCGTACATACCGGATGCACTTATATTGAATGCGTTAAACACATCATTCATCTCCTACCCTCCTTGATCACATTTTCCAATTTCCTCAGATACCCCGTTGCCATTTTCATATAAGTTTCATAAGCCAGTCTGTTTTTTACCATCTTTGCCATTTCCTCTTCTATGCTCACATTATTTCTATCGTTACCTACAAGGCCCCTGTTAATCTCAATAACTTTAAAATTACTTCCTTCACCTGATCCGCCTAAGTGCTTTGCCCTCGTTTTCTTTAATTTAAGCGCCTTTCCGAATTCTCTTTGGAAGATAACATCCTTCGCCCTATAACCGGGAGTATCCGCATTGGCTATATTGCTAAGAATAACCTTATGCCTCAACCATGTATAATTTAAAAAGGGTTTAATCTCATCCGCCCCTTTAAATATCTCCATACTTTAACCCCATAAGGCTTTTATCGCCTCACTCCATATATTATTAGTCTCGGAAGCTTTTTTGACAACCCATTTTAAAAGTGCCCTATCTTTTCTTATCTCACCTATCCTACCCATCTGAAATATAGCCCACCAGAAATAGGGATCCCTATTATC
>WFWF01000158.1 GCA_015491275.1 Aquificales bacterium
ATGTAAGGATTCACAGCGGTACGGTTATAGGTGCGGACGGTTTCGGCTATCACATTACCGATAAAGGTGTTATAAAGCTAAATCACATAGGCAGGGTTATCATAGATGACGGTGTTGAAATAGGAGCCAATGTGTGCATTGACAGAGCTCTTATTGATGAGACCAGGATCTCTGAGGGTACAAAGATAGATAATTTGGTACAGATTGCCCACAATTGTAAGATAGGTAAATACAACCTTATTGCAGGGCAGACGGGATTTGCGGGTAGTGTTGAAACGGGTGAGGGGGTGATGTTAGGTGGTCAGGTAGGGGTGGCTGATCATGTGAAGATAGGTGATAGGGTTAAAGTCTCCGCCCAATCAGGAGTAACAAAGGATCTTGAGCCAGGAAAGATTTACAGCTCCACCATATCTGCAGAAGAGATACATAAATGGAGAAGGATACAGGCGGTTATTAAGAGGCTTCCCGAGTTGTGGAATAGAATTATCACTAAAAAGCACTCATAGTCTTTTTAAATAAGTTGACAAAAGGACGGGAGAGGTATTAGCCTTATTATTAATATAAAGAAGGAGGTTAAAGGTTGGCTGGACACAGTCATTGGGCACAGATAAAGCATAAGAAGGCAAAGGTAGATGCCCAAAGGGGTAAGCTTTTTAGTAAACTTATAAGGGAGATAACCGTTGCTGCAAGGGTCGGGGGCGGTAATCCCGAATTCAATCCGAGGCTCAGAACCGCCATAGAGGCGGCAAAGAGAGCGAACATGCCCCTTGAAACTATAGAAAGGGCTATAAAAAAGGGAACGGGCGAATTGGAAGGCGAACAGCTTGAAGAGGTGATCTATGAAGGTTATGCGCCCGGCGGTGTTGCTGTGATGGTTCTTGCTACAACAGACAACAAAAACAGGACCACCGCTGAGATCAGGCATGCCTTTGCAAAATTCGGTGGTAGTCTCGGTACATCGGGATGTGTTTCATACCTTTTTGAGAAGAAGGGTATAATTGAAGTTCCTTCTAACTCAATAAATGAAGATGAGTTGCTTGAAAAGGTTGTTGAGGCGGGGGCGGAGGATATGAGATTGGAGGGAGAGTTTTACAGAGTATTTACAAACCCGGAGGACCTTTATGATGTTAAAGAAAGGTTGGAGGGTGCGGGTGTATCGGTTGAAAAGGCTGAGATAAGTTGGATACCGACTACAACGGTAAATATTAATGATCCCGAAACCGCCAAGAAGGTTCTTAGATTGCTGGATGCCCTTGATGATCTTGATGATACCCAGCAGGTTATTGCCAATTTTGAGATACCAGAGGAGATAATTCAGAAGGTGGAGGTTTGAGAGTTTCTATCTTCCTTTTCCTTCTTTTTATCCTGCCTGCATGCTCTGAAGCTTTTTGCAGGAAGGATACGGGAAATATGCCAGATATCATACTTAAACCCCTTTACAAAGGATTTGATAAGCCAGTTTTCTTCGTGGGTAAAAGGGGTAGATTCTATGTTGTAGAACAGGAAGGCAGAATAAAAGTTATTGAGGGGGGTAAAATAAAGGTTTTCCTTGATATAAGCGATAGGATTGAAAACGGCGGTGAGAAGGGGTTGCTCGGACTCGCCTTTCACCCTCAGGATCCAAAGCGTTTCTATATACACTATACTGTAAGGGAGAATTCAAAGCTTTACAGTGTTATTTCAGAGGTAACATTACCCGAAAAGAGGGAAAGGGTTCTCCTTAAGATATATCAACCCTTTGACAACCACAACGGAGGACACTTAGAATTCGGACCGGATGGCTACCTTTATATAGGTCTCGGTGATGGAGGAAGTGCCAACGATCCTTTGAACAGCGGTCAGCGTCTTGACACCCTTTTGGGCAAGATTTTAAGGATAGATGTAGATAAAGTGTCCAAGCGAAAAAGTTACAGTGTGCCCGAAGATAATCCCTTTGTGGGAGTTAAAGATGCGAGGGGGGAGATATGGGCTTACGGTCTTAGGAATCCTTGGCGATTCAGCTTTGACCCGGTGAATGGGTACCTTTATGTAGGGGATGTGGGCCAGAATGCGAGGGAGGAGATAAATATTGTGAAGAAGGGCGGTAATTACGGGTGGAGGGTTATGGAAGGGTCCATATGCACACCTGGTGTTAAAGATCCCTGTGATCCTTCCCTTTATGAAAAGCCTATATGGGAGTACGGCAGGAAGGAGGGTATTGCGGTCATAGGCGGTTATGTCTATAGGGGAACAGAATTCCCCGAGCTTTGCGGTGTTTACTTTTTCGGAGACTGGGGAACGGGCAGGATATGGGGACTCATATATGATGGTAGAAAAGTTATAAAGCATAAGCTTCTTATTGACACTGATATGATGATAAGTTCCTTTGGGACGGACGATATGGGAAATGTTTATGTAGTTGACCACGGGGGCGGTATATATAAGATAGGGGTTAAGTGATGTTTGTGAAAATTCTTCCCGAGGAGATAAGGAGAAAGATATCCGCGGGTGAGGTTATAGAGGGACCTTCTGATGTAGTAAAGGAACTTGTTGAAAACTCCTTGGATGCAAGGGCAACCTTTATTGAGGTGGAGATAATAAGGGGCGGAAGGTCGCTTATAAGGGTCAGTGATAACGGTACGGGTATCCATAGGGACGATATAGAGAAGGTTTTCCTTGAAGGTGCCACGAGTAAGATAGGAAAGGAAGAGGATCTTCTAAATATATCCACCTACGGTTTTCGGGGTGAAGCCCTTCATGCCATCACCTCTGTTAGCAGGACTTACATAAGATCCAGATATTTTCAGGATAAGGTGGGTAAAGAGATATTTGTGGAGGGGGGAACCTTACTGAGGGTTAGGGATAGGGGTATGGCATATGGAACGGAGGTAGAGGTAAGGGACCTTTTCTTTAATGTACCCGTAAGGCGTAAGTTTTTAAGGAAGCAGGAAACTGAAAGAGGGAAGATACTAAAGATCATTAAAGAGTATGCCATGGCAAATCCAGAGATAGGATTCCGTCTTATTTCAGAGGGAAGGGAAATCCTGTATCTTAAACCTGCGGGGGCGGAGGAGAGGATAGGTGATATATGTGGTTATAACTTTGAATATATTGAGGGAAGCAGGGGGATGATGTCAATCAATGCGTATATAGCAAGGAATACGGACAGGGGAGAGCTTTTTGTATTTATAAACGGCAGACCCGTGGCAAACAGAAATATTAAGGAGTTCCTAAGGAAACTCATAGGTTACAGGGCTTGCGGTATATTCTTTATTGACCTTCCCTTATATGCGGTTGATGTAAATGTGCACCCGAAGAAGAGGGAAGTAAGGATAAGGAGGGAGAGAGAGGTCCTTTCCGCCATAAGGGAGATAGTGAATCCTCAGGAACCCACTTTTGAGGAGCAAATTCTTTATCAAGAGACGCCCTCATACAATACCAAGCTGTTTGAAGTTCTCGGCACCATAGATGAAAGGATTATCATTGCTATTGTTGATGAATTTCTTTACTTTTTTGATCAACATCTTCTTTCCGAAAGGATAAACTACGAGAAGCTGGGATATGAGGAGGATGAAGCGTGCAGAACTTCGGTAAAAGGAGGTCAGGTGCTTTCAAAGAAGGCTCTTGAGGATCTTGTCAGAGGGTGGTTTGATTTGGAAAATAAGCATGTATGCCCGCACGGAAGACCCATTTATTACAGGATACCAATAAAGGAGATTTATGAGAACTTGGATCGTCCTTACTACTAAAATCTAAGTAGCGTCGCCCCCCATGTTAATCCTCCCCCCATGGCTGTTAGGAGTACTATATCTCCTCTTTTTAATCTTCCCTCTTCAAGGGCTTCATAGAGGGCTATAGGTATGGATGCGGCACTCGTATTTCCGTATTTGTGTATATTTGTATAAATCTTTTCCTTAGGTATATTAAGTTTTTCCGCAAGGGAATTTATTATCCTTATATTTGCCTGATGGGGTATAACAAGATCTACATCCTCTGGAGACAATCCAGCCTTATCAAACACATATCTGCATGCCTCTTCCATACTCCTTACAGCAACCTTAAAAAGCTCCCTTCCTTTCATGTTTATGTATCCGCAAAGCGGAGCGTAAAGAAGTTCCCATAGGGAACCGTCGGAATATATTCTTGAAGCTAAAATGTCGCTATCACAGTTGTCATTTGTCAGGATTACAGATGCGGCACCGTCACCGAACAGTACACATGTACTTCTGTCCTTCCAATCAACTATACTTGATATCTTTTCCGATCCTATCAGTAGTATCCTTTTAGCCCTTCCCGCTGAAATCATACTCCATGCTACCTCAAGTCCGTATAGAAAACCGCTGCAAGCTGCGGAAAGATCAAAAGCAAATATATCCTTAAGGCCGAGCTTCTCCTGTACAAGGCATGCTGTTGAGGGAAACTGATTTTCAGGAGATAGGGTGGCAACTATTATACCGTCTATCTCTTCCTTTGATATGCCCGATCTTTCAATGGCTGACAGGGCTGATTTGTACGCCATGTAACTCGTTGTTTCATCTTCTGCTATCCTTCTCTCCTTTATTCCGGTCCTCGTGGTTATCCATTCATCGGAGGTGTCAACCATCTTTTCAAGATCAAAATTTGTAAGCCTTTTATTCGGTAAGTATATACCTACGCCCTCTATTTTAAGACCCATCAGATCCTTGCCTCAGCGGGAGCCAACTTTTTAACATTTTCAACAAGTTTCTCGTTGAAATGCGTATGCAGAAATTCGCTTGCTACCCTTATGGCATTCTTTATAGCTTTGGCATTTGCCTTTCCGTGAGTTATTATAACCGGTTTTTTAGCCCCGAGGAGGGGTATTCCCCCGTATTCCGTAAAATCAGCCTTCTTTTTAAATCTGTTTATCGCGGGAAGCATAAGGAAGGCTCCTATTTTGGCGAGTAAGCTTTTTTCTACTTCTTCCTTTATCATCTGGATAACAGCCATCCCGAGGCTTTCGCTTGTTTTAAGTATTATGTTACCCACAAAACCGTCACATACTATAACATGGAAGGTGCCCGCATAGATGTCTCTCCCTTCCGCATTACCTACAAAGTTTAGCCTTGTCTGTTTAAGGAGCGGATAGGTTTCCTTAACAAGCTCATTTCCTTTTCCCTCTTCCTCTCCTATGCTTAAAAGACCTATTTTGGGATTTTTGATTCCGAGCATTTCCTCTGCATAGGTGTGACCTATGATGGCGAATTCAACCAGATGTTTGGGCTTACAGTCAACATTCGCACCTACATCTATAAGGACTGTTTTACCCTTCGGATTAGGCAACGCAACCGCAATGGCGGGTCTGTCTATACCTTCCGTTGCCCCCACTATAAGCTTTCCTACCGCGAGGACCGCTCCCGTATTGCCCGCGGATACAAGACCGTCCGCTATACCTTCTCTTACAAGCTTGCCTGCTATATAGAGGGAAGAGTTTTTCTTTCTCAGAACATTGGAAGGCGGTTCATCCATTGATATTACTTCTTCCGCGGGAACTATCTCAAGAAGATGCCTGTTTTTTGCCTTTGAACCATCTATTATTTTTTTAATTCTCTTTTCGTCACCGGTAAGAAATACTTTTAAATTATACTCATCTGCTGCAAAAACACAACCCTTTACTATCTCCTCGGGGGCATAGTCTCCCCCCATACAGTCAACAGCTATACCATTATTTTCCATCAGCCTACGTCTGTCACCTCGCGACCTTTGTAATATCCGCAGTAGGGACAAACGCGGTGGGGTAATATCATCTCTCCGCAATTTGAACACTCCGATAAAGAAGGCACTTTAAGTCTATTGAAGAAGTTTTGAGCCCTTCTCTGGTTCCTTCTCCAGCGGGAAGTTTTACTCTTCGGGACTGCCATTACTCATTACCTCCAGTATTCAAGAGATTTTTTAGTATAGCAAATTTTGGATTGATTTTGTTATCTTTTTCCTCTTTGAAGATAAACTCCGCCACACCAATGCAGTCCTGCTTACAGAGAGGCTTTATGGGAATACTCAGAATGATCTGCTCCCTTATTATCTCCTCAATAACGAAGTTTTCTTCATTTTCTATAAAGGAAACATCAAGGTCTTCCATCGTAAGCTCACCGTGAAACTTAGTATCAATCCCTTCAAGCCTTATATCTTTTGATTGAGATATATCCTTTTTGTAAGTATTCAAACATCTGCTACATACAAGTTCTATCTCACCTTCCATATCAATGTGAAGATTATATCCGCCCTTTGCCTTTTTTATTTCCATGTAAACATTAACCGGTTCCCTGAGGTTACCCGTATCCGCCGGTATTTTCAAATCAACAGGTTTCAAAACATAAGACCCTTTAAACACCTTAAAAAATTTAAAAATTTCCTTTAAGTTTAAGGTAGTCATGGTAGTTTCTCCTGAAAGATGGATGTTTAAGTTATATTAATAAGGTATGTTATTTTAACAAATTAGTCAAGAATACCCGTGAGGTTTTTGCTGGAAAGAGGCTTGGGTAAATTAGGCAGGTGGTTAAGATTCTTAGGTTATGAAGTAGAGCTTTTTAAAGGAGAGGTCAGCCTTTCGGATATAAGTGATACACACAAAATTGTTATTACAACATCAAGGAGATTTGCCGATATCCTTTCCAGAAGAAAATTATCCTTCGTCCTTGTACCGAGGGATAACTGGGAGCTTCAGCTTTGTGTAGTAATAAGGAGGCTTAATCTCGGAACGGAACCCCTGCTTAATATATGTGTTTACTGCGGAAGGAATCTTATTAGAGTGAGCAAGGAATCTGTAGCGGACAAGGTTCCCGAGGGTGTACTTTTATACGGTAAAAATTTTACTTTGTGTCCGGGATGCGGTGCTGTTTTTTGGCAGGGAAGTCATTATGAGAGGATAAGGAATAAAATTAAGGAAATATTGGAGAAGTATCAGTGTGTATAATATACGCCCATGAGGAAAGTAGCCATAGTTATGGGCAGTAAAACGGATTTTGATCAGATGAAACCTGCGGTGGATATTTTAAAAGAGTTCGGCGTTGAGTGTGAAGTTAGGATAATTTCCGCACACAGGACACCCGATGTATGTAAGGAATTTGCAGAGACCGCAAGGGAAAGGGGTGTTGAGGTAATAATAGCGGGAGCTGGTGGAGCGGCACATCTGCCCGGTGTTGTTGCTTCCTATACGGATGTTCCTGTTATAGGTGTTCCCATAGCCCTTGAACCCCTTAAAGGGGTTGATGCTCTTTACTCAATAGTTCAGATGCCTGCGGGAATACCCGTTGCAACCGTTGGTATAGGGAATGCAAGGAACGCTGCCTTGCTCGCTTTAAGGATATTAGCCCTCAAATATGAGGATTTAAGGGAAAAACTTAAGGAGTATAAGGACCGCATGAGGCAAAAGGTTATAAAAAGTGATAGGGAGGTTAATTTGTGATATAATACAGCACCAATATGCCTAAGTTATCTCCGCGTGACATCAGAAGAAAAATACAGGGTATAAAAAATACGAGGCGTATAACCAATGCGATGAAGGTTGTTTCCGCTGCGAAGCTGAGGAAGGCTCAGGAGCTTCTTTATGCGTCAAGACCCTATTCGGAAAAGCTTTATGAAGTTATGGGCAGTTTGTCTTCCAAGATAGACAGGGACAGTCATCCTCTGCTCGTTGAAAGGTCCGAAAAGAGGGTTGATCTTATACTTATAACCGCGGACAGGGGACTTGCGGGGGCTTTTAATTCAAACATAATAAAAATGGCGGAAGATTTTGTAAGACAGAAGGAGGAGAAGGGAAAGAGGGTTTTTATGATACTGATAGGAAGGAAAGGGGTTCAGTACTTTGAAAGAAGGAATTACAACATAATCAAAAAGTATGATGAGGTATTTAGAAAGGAAGTAAATTTCGGAGTTGCAAAGGAAGTAAGTGAAATAGTGAGGAGCAGGTATGAAAACGAAGAAACAGACAGTGTTTATCTTTTAAACAATGAAATGGTAACAAGGGCTAACTACAAACCCATCCTGAGGAAGTTTTTGCCTTTTGAGATGCCAGAGGGCGAGGAAATCCCCGGTATATATAACTTTGAGATAGAACAGGGTGAGGTTCTCTCCGCGGTAATGAATCTGTATCTTAACTATCAGATATACAGGGCTATGGTTGAATCAAATGCATCCGAGCATTTTGCCAGAATGGTTGCTATGGATAATGCAACAAGGAATGCGGATGAGCTTGTTAAAGAGTGGACCATGATATTTAATAAGGCAAGGCAGGAATCAATAACTTTGGAGCTTATGGATATTGTTGGCGCTGCGGAAGCTATGAAATGAGGAGGTATTTTAAATGAAAGGTAGAATAGTGCAGGTTATAGGTGCGGTTATTGATGTTGAGTTTGATACCCAAGAGCTACCCCCTGTTAGACACGGTTTAAAGACAATAAGAAGGTTCATAGACGATAAAGGTAACTGGGCGGAGGAGGAGTTGTTTCTTGAGGTTGCCCAGCATATAGGGGAGAAGAGGGTAAGAACCATAGCAATGGGTGCAAGTGATGGACTCGTGAGGGGTCAGGAGGTTGAGTATCTCGGGGGACCCATAAAGGTACCGGTCGGCAGGGAGGTGTTAGGAAGGATCTTTAATGTTGTTGGACAGACAATAGATGATCAGGGTCCCGTTGAGGCAAAAGAATACTGGCCCATGTTCAGGGAACCCCCTTCCCTTGAAGAACAATCTACAAAGGTTGAGATACTTGAAACTGGTATAAAGGTTGTTGATCTCCTTGAACCTTATGTTAAGGGTGGTAAGGTAGGGCTTTTCGGCGGTGCGGGTGTTGGAAAGACCGTTTTGATGCAAGAGCTTATACACAATATAGCTAAGTTCCACAAGGGTTTCTCCGTTGTTATAGGTGTCGGTGAAAGGACGAGGGAAGGTAATGACCTATGGAATGAAATGAAGGAGTCGGGCGTTCTTCCCTATACGGTCATGGTTTACGGTCAGATGAATGAACCGCCCGGTGTTAGGTTCAGGGTTGCCCAGACGGGTATTACTATGGCTGAGTACTTCAGAGATGTTGAAGGACAGGATGTATTAACTTTCATAGATAATATATTCAGATTTGTTCAGGCTGGCTCGGAAGTTTCAACCCTTCTGGGAAGACTTCCGTCCGCGGTCGGATACCAACCCACCCTAAATACGGATGTGGGTGAGGTTCAGGAAAGGATCACTTCCACAAAGAAGGGATCAATAACATCCGTTCAGGCTGTTTATGTTCCCGCGGATGACATTACGGATCCCGCCCCCTACTCCATATTTGCCCATCTTGATGCTACAACAGTTCTGGCAAGAAGACTGGCTGAACTCGGTATATACCCCGCCATAGATCCCCTTGAATCCACATCCAAGTATCTGGCGCCGGAGTTTGTGGGAGATGAACACTATGAAACCGCAATGGAGGTAAAGAGGATACTCCAGAGATACAAGGAACTTCAGGAGATTATAGCGATACTCGGAATGGAGGAGCTTTCTGAAGAGGATAAAGCTATAGTTAACAGAGCAAGAAGGATCCAGAAGTTTCTTGCCCAGCCCTTCCATGTTGCTGAACAGTTTACGGGCATGCCCGGTAAGTATGTTAAGTTGGAAGACACCATAAGATCCTTTAAGGAGATACTAAGCGGAAAGTACGATCACCTTCCCGAAAATGCCTTCTATATGGTGGGAACCATAGAGGAGGTTGTGGAAAAGGCTAAATCTATGGGGGCTAAGGTTTAATTTTCTTTAATGATAATAGTAACCGGCGGTGCGGGATTTATAGGAAGTAATATTGTAAAAGGTATTAATGACTTCGGCGAGGACAGAATAATAGTAGTTGACAATCTTAAAAATGCGGAAAAGGTAAAAAATCTGGCTTCCTTAAAAATTTATGATTATGTAGATAAGGAATATTTTGTTAACAATCTGGAGTCCTTTAAAGGGGTAAAGGTTATATTCCATCAGGGCGCATGTACTAATACGATGGAGGGGGACGGAAGGTATGTTATGAATAATAACTACGAATACAGCAAAAAATTAATAAATTTTTGTTTGGAACGCGGTATAAGGTTTATATACGCCTCTTCCGCATCTGTTTACGGAGACGGTAGAAAAGGCTTCAGGGAAGAAAGGGAATGTGAGCACCCCCTTAATGTTTATGCCTATTCCAAGTTTTTATTTGATGAGTATGTAAGAAGGGTAATAAGGGCTTCCCCCGTTCAAATAGTGGGATTGAGATACTTCAATGTTTACGGACCAGGAGAGGGACACAAGGGCAAGATGGCTTCTGTAGTGTATCAGTTTTACAATCAAATTAAGATAGAAAAGAAAATAAAGCTTTTTGAGGGAAGTGATAGATTTAAAAGGGATTTTGTATATGTTAAGGATGTAGTAAAAATAAATTTGTTTTTTTATGAAAGGGAAGGGATTTCTGGTATATTCAACTGCGGGACCGGTGTGGCAAGAAGCTTTTTAGAGGTCGCTAAAATTATGAAGGACATTTGCGGTGATGTGGAAATAGAATTTATACCCTTTCCGGAAGAATTAAAAGGTAAATATCAAACATACACATGTGCGGATTTAAAAAGACTTAAGGAAGTGGGCTATGAGGATAAATTTGTATCCCTTGAAGAGGGTATAAGGGAGTATATAGGGATACTCAAGGAAGAAGAGCAGGATATTTTCTGAAACTTTCCAGTAAACTAATCCAATCCTTGAAACCTTCTTCCGTAACAGGGGATATCTTTATAACGGGTGCTTTACTGTTTATCCTTTTTAAATTTCTCATAAGTGCTTCTTCATCAAGCTTCAGGAAGGGTATAAGGTCAATCTTTGTTAAAAGGATGACATTCGCCCTTTTAAATATAAGGGGATATTTTAGGGGTTTGTCCTCTCCTTCCGTGACCGATAGAAGCACGACATTAATATGGGTGCCGAGATCAAAGAGGGAAGGGCAAACAAGATTGCCCACATTTTCTATGAACAGGAAATCTATTTCAGTGAGGGGCATACTTTTAACAGCTTCCTCTATCATATCCGCATCTAAGTGGCAAACGGTTCCCGTGTTAATTTGTGTGCTGTTTACACCTATACTTTTAAGCCTTCGGTGATCAAGATCCGTTTCAAGATCCCCTTCAATTACACCGAATCTCTTTCCGTCACCGTACATTAAAATAGTTTTTTCAATAAGAGATGTTTTCCCGGAGCCTGGAGATCCCATTATATTGGCGGAAAATACTTTGTTCTTATCCAGCAGTACGCGTAAGCCTTCCGCCTTCCTTTTATTATCCTTTAATATGTCTTGGTTTAAACTCAGGGATTTTTCCTTTTCACCGCACCCACATTCACCGCACATGATAATATCATATCCCTATATCCTTTTATCTGATATATTAAAGATGTGAGATCTTGGACATACTACATTCAGCTTGTAGGAAGGGATAAAAAAGGTGTTTCTGAAAATGAAAGCGCACTTTACATAGTGGCAGTTCCTATGAATAATGATATTTTTAAAGAGGTGCTGATTAACTGCTATGCCAGTCATTACTTACCCGAGGATAATGCGATTAAATACGGGTTTGCTTATGCCTTGGGTGTTGATTTTGAAATACAAGATTTGGATAAATATGGACTACAATTTTTAAGGGAAGAGGATGAGCTTTATATATTTAAGGAAAATATAAATATGAAGGAAGGTTTGATAAATGTTTACAGGATTTTAATGGATCGTTTAACAGAAAAAGGATATAATGCTGACTTTGATATATATACGGATGTGGGAAGCCCTTCTGAGG
>WFWF01000159.1 GCA_015491275.1 Aquificales bacterium
ATAACAAAGATAATAAGCAGGAGCGTATACATCTTTACCCTTATTTTAGCACATGTTTTTTGATGGTAAAATAGTTAAACAGAATGCCCAAACGCACTGACATAAAAAAGATAATGATAATAGGCTCTGGACCAATACTCATAGGGCAGGCGGCGGAATTTGATTACTCAGGAACACAAGCGTGTAAGGCTTTAAAACAGGAAGGCTATGAGGTTGTCCTTGTTAACTCAAATCCCGCGACAATTATGACCGATCCCGAATTTGCGGACAGAACCTATATAGAACCCATAACCGTTGAAACGGTGGAAAAGATTATAAAAAAGGAAAGACCTGACGCTCTGCTTTCCACCCTCGGCGGTCAAACCGCTCTGAATGTTTCCAAGGAACTTTATGAACTCGGCATACTTGACAAATACGGTGTTGAACTCTTGGGTGCCAACTATGAGGCTATAAAGAAGGGGGAAGATAGGGATTTATTCAGAAAATCAATGGAAAGGATAGGACTTAAAGTTCCTGAGAGTGCGGTTGTTTCTTCCCTTGAGGAGGGTTTTGAGGCGGTTGAAAAGATAGATTTTCCGGTTATATTGAGGCCCGCCTTCACCCTTGGGGGTACTGGCGGATCAATAGCTTACAACAGGGAAGAGTTTGAATATAAGTTAAAGGTTGCCCTTGAAACATCACCTATACATCAGGTGTTGATAGATAAATCCTTAATAGGATGGAAGGAGTATGAGTTTGAGGTTGTAAGGGACAAGAAGGATAATGTGATAATAGTTTGTTCCATTGAAAACTTTGATCCCATGGGTGTTCATACGGGAGATTCTATAACTGTTGCTCCTGCTCAAACCCTTACCGATAGAGAGTACCAAACCTTGAGGGATGCATGTATAGCCATAATGAGGGAGATAGGTATAGATACGGGCGGATCAAACATTCAGTTTGCAGTAAATCCTGAGGACGGATCCTTTTATGTGATAGAGATGAATCCCCGTGTTTCAAGATCTTCAGCCCTTGCTTCAAAGGCAACCGGTTTCCCCATAGCAAAGATAGCGGCTAAGCTTGCGGTAGGTTATACACTTGATGAGCTTAAAAATGATATAACAAAATTTACACCCGCTTCCTTTGAGCCAACTATTGATTATGTCGTAGTTAAGATACCACGCTTTGATTTTAAAAAGTTCCCCGACACCGACAAAACGCTCACAACAATGATGAAGTCTGTAGGAGAAGTGATGGCTATAGGCAGAACCTTCAAGGAAGCTTTGCTTAAAGCTGTGAGAAGTCTTGAAATTGACAGGTACGGTCTTTCTTTTCCTTCATATGCTCATGTATCTGATGAGGAGCTTGTGAGGAATCTCAGGGTGCCCAACGAGGAGAGGTTGTGGTATATTGCAGAAGCCTTCAGAAGGGGTTTAACCTTAGAGGATGTCTATGAATATACTAAGATAGATCAATGGTTTCTTTACAACATAGAGCAGATTGTTGATTTTGAAAAGGAGATAAAAAGTAAGGAGCTGACTGCGGACCTTCTGAGGGAAGCAAAGGAGATGGGATTTTCCGACAAAGAAATAGCCCTTTTAAAGAGTATAACAGAGGATGAGGTAAGGAAAAAGAGGGAAGAATTTAATATTGTTCCCACCTTCAAGGGTGTTGACACCTGCGGAGGTGAATTTGTAGCTTATACGCCTTACTACTATTCATCCTACGAAACCCCTTACTATACGATAGAGGGGGCGGTTATATATGATAATGACTAAAATATGAAATATAGAGGAGGTGGAAAATGAGGGGGTTTATTTTGCTTTTGATGTTATTCCTCGGCATATCTTATGCCTATGAAAGGTGTTATCCTTCCCTTCCAATGGAGGAAGCTGTTGTGATAGCAAAGGAATATGCGGGGGAGGTGTATTATGCAAAACTGTCTTATAGGAAGCGATGTGACTGTTGTGTTTACAGGATTAAAGGTATGAGGGGTGTGGTGGAAGTGGATGCGGATACAGGAAAAGTGGTCAGGTTTACCCGATATAGAAGATGATATAATAAAAACTTCCCAAGGCGGGTAGCTCAGTCGGGAGAGCGCCGCCCTTACAAGGCGGAGGTCACGGGTTCAAGTCCCGTCCCGCCTACCATTTGTTCCAAATGCTCCAATGGTTCCATTCCATTATTGAAAAAATCAACTTCCCCTGGTAGTTTCATTTCTCTTTCTTGATTGAGTCAAATACCAGTCGTAGGTTCTTTTAATACCCTCGGTCAGGCTTATGCGGGGTTTCCATCCCAGTTCCTTAATCTTTGAAATATCAAGAAGCTTTCTGGGTGTGCCGTCGGGTTTTGAAAGGTCATGTTTTACATTTCCCTTATAACCCACTATCTCTTTAACAAGATGAATCAAATCTATAAGTTTTATATCTTCACCCGTTCCTACATTAACAAAATAATCCGGGTTAAGCTTCCTCATATCTTCCGCATCCACATTTTCCATCAGAAAAATACACGCATCCGCCAGATCTTCCACATATAAAAATTCCCTGTAAACATTTCCCGTTCCCCAGACCAGTATGTGATCCCTTTTTATTCCTACCTTATCAAGGGCGGATTCAATACTTTTTTTATCTTTTAAATCTATAAGCCCGTCTAAGCCGAATCCTAAGGGATTGTTTTTAATATCGCTTATTATTCCTTCCCAATCACCCTCCATAAGTAATTTGCCCAAGTGGAATTTTCTTATCAGAGCGGGCAGTACATGGGATGTTTCAAGATTAAAGTTGTCACCAGGTCCGTATAGGTTTGTGGGCATTACGGATATGAAGTTGGTTCCGTACTGTTCGTTGTAATACCTGCAAAGTTTTATGGCTGAAATTTTTGCTATGGCGTAGGGCTCGTTGGTTGATTCCAGTATTCCCGATAAAAGATATTCCTCCTTCATAGGTTGGGGGCAATTCCTCGGATAAATGCAAGACGATCCAAGGTTCAGAAGTTTTTCCGTTCCGTGCAGATAAGCGGAATTTATTACATTAAGGGCTATAGCAAGATTATCGTATATAAATTCAGCCTTATATGTATTATTTGCGAGGATACCACCCACCTTTGCAGCTGACAGGAATACCCAGTTAGGTTTCTCTTTTTCAAAGAATCTATTTACAGCCTCCTGTATTCTCAGGTCAAGTTCATATCTTGTTTTATAAACAAGATTACTGTAGCCTTTTTCTTTAAGCTTCTTCTTTATATGGGATCCTACAAGACCCCTGTGCCCCGCAACAAATACTTTTAAGTCACTTGATCCTTTCATAGAGTGAGTAGTCATGGTTTGTATATTTAAAGTTTTTTTCCGCGGATATACTTATACCCTCACCTATGGGGTTCATACCTATCAGTTTCATATCGTAGTCAACCATTATCTTTATAAGCTCATAAAAGCTCACACGCGGTTCCCATCCGAGCTTATACCTTGCTTTTGTTATATCCGCCCGCAGGTGGTCAACCTCCGTGGGTCTGAAATATTTGGGATCTATTTCAATAACTATGTCTCCCTCTTTTAGGACATCCTTCCATCTGTTTATTACGCTTTTTATAATACCTTTTTCTCCAATGCCCTCTCCCTTCCATTCAAGCTCTATTCCTACATACTCAAATGCTTTTGCCACAAACTCTTTTACAGTGTGGCTTTCTCCCGTACCCACAACATAGTCTTCGGGGCTTTCCTGCTGAAGCATTAACCACATAGCTTCAACATACTCGGGTGCAAAGCCCCAATCCCTTCTTGCATACAGATTTCCCAAAAATAACTTCTTCTGATTACCTGCTAAGATATTAGCCAAGCCTCTTGTTATTTTCCTTGTTACAAATGTTTCGCCCCTGCGCGGCGATTCATGATTGAATAATATACCGTTGCATGCAAATATGTTATAAGCTTCTCTGTAATTTACAGTCATCCAGAAGGCATAGACCTTTGCAACCGCGTACGGACTTCTCGGGTAAAAAGGGGTTCTTTCGTTTTGGGGCGGGGGTGAAGCTCCGAACATCTCGGATGATGATGCCTGATAAAATTTTGCTTTTATACCGCTCCTTCTAAGTGCTTCCAGCATTCTGGTGGTTCCCAGTGCGGTTATATTGGCAGTGTATTCGGGCATATCAAAGGACACCCTTACATGGGATTGGGCACCGAGATTGTAAACCTCATCGGGTTGTATATTCCATATAAGCTCCGTAAGAAGACCCGCATCGGATAGGTCTCCGTAGTAAAGGAACAGCCTTGCTTCAGGTTCGTGCGGATCCACATATATATGTTCTATTCTGTGTGTATTAAAGGTTGAAGCCCTTCTTATAATTCCGTGAACTTCGTATCCCTTGGAAAGAAGGAATTCTGCCAGATAAGAGCCGTCCTGACCGGTTATACCGGTTATTAAAGCCCTCTGCGCCATGCCTCCCCTCCTTCAGATATTCGCGAAATGTCATTATAAATCATCATAAGGTCCTTCCGACTGCTTTTTGTTTATATCTTTATACCTTCTATTTATATCTCTCATAAGAAGATAAACGAAGTATGTATTTGTGTATGCATACCTTTTCATCAAACGACGGGGTTCTTGCATCAATCTGAACAGCCATTCAAGAGCTAACTTCTGCATCCAGCGGGGAGCGCGCTTTTTGAGACCAGCATAAACCGGAAATGCCGCACCCACTCCCAACATAACCGCATTAATCTTATCCTTCATTTCGGACATAAATTTTTCCTGATTCGGGCATCCGAGGGATACAAAAACCATATTTGCTCCGGAATTGTTTATCATTGCTGCTATCTCTTCCTTTTCCGCATTATTCAGCTTTCTGAAAGGCGGTGAGAACATTCCGCCTATCCTCAGGTGAGGATGATCCCTTTTTAGCTTTTTGCTTATTGCATCAAGTACGGGTTCTGTAGATCCGTAAAAAAAGACGGATAAGGATCTCTCCTCAGCTTCCCGTATAAGATCGGGTAGAAGATCCATCCCAGCAACCCTGTCCTGCTTTATTCCATAAAGCATTCTGAGTGCATAGACTATAGGCATACCGTCGGGTGTAACTATATTTGCATTATTAACTTTGTAAGCAAAATTCTTGTTCCTGTAAGCTTCTACCGTCATGTGGACATTGGCAATACACACATACGACGATACCCTCTCTTCCGCAAGCCATAGTATATGCTCTATAAATTCCTCGTACTTACCTATGGATACATCTATGGATATAACCCTTTTCCTTTCAAGCTTCATACTCTGCTTCTTGCAAGTTTATATATTTCCATCAACATTTCATAGTTCTTTTCGGCGGTATATTTATCCTCAAACTCTTTTCTTGCTTCAATACCCATGGCTTTCATCCTCCCAGGATTATCCCAGCCCCACCTTACCTTATCCGCAAGATCTTCAGGATCACCCGGGTTAATAAGCAAACCTGTTCTTCCATCATCCACAATCTCAGCCATAGCACCTAATCTTGAGGCTACAACGGGAAGCCCCGTAGCGAAAGCTTCTGCAATGGTCATGGGAAAGCCTTCATACCATTCTGAAGGAAACACAAGCATAAGGGCATCTTTCATAAGTCGGAAGACCTCTTCCCTGGGTTTTCTTCCCAAAAGCTCTATATTATCAAGTCCTTCCCTCCCTACAAGGGATTTAATTTCCGACATAAGGGGACCCTCACCCACTATTTTTATCGGAATATTTCTTAAATTTTTCCATGCCCTCAGAAGTGTAAGAATCCCTTTTTCTTGCGATAATCTTCCAACAAAGAGTACATATTTACCGCCGTGATCACCTTTACCCGGATCGGGATAAACAAAATTGGGCTTAACGACGATTTTTTCTGCGGGGAGACCGCCTTCTATAAACTTCTTTTTTGCAAACTCCGTAAGTGCAATATAAACATCCACCTTTTCCTGCCATGTTTTTAGAAAGCGGTGAAATACCAGCATAGCTGTAATCAATGAAGTGCCGAGACGCGAACCTCTCCAGCAGGCATGAATTATTCCTTTCCACGGCACAAACTTCCCCACACATTCTTCACAGATACCACCACTGCGCATCAAAAGGGCGCCCGGACATATAAGGCGGTAGTTGTGAAGTGTCTGAATAACGGGAACGCCCTCTTCCTTACACGCATAGTAAGCAGAAGGAGATATCATAAAAAAAGTATTGTGAAAGTGGGCAACATCTGGTTTTGACTCCCAAATGATACGTATTATCTTTTTATATGAAGAACGGGACCATATCATATTAAGGACTCTTAGCCGGCTTACACCGTTTAAAATGGAATTATCCTCAATAAATGTAACTAAATTATGCCCTTTATACTCCAAAAGATCCTTTTCTGCCTTGAAAATTGTATCTTC
>WFWF01000160.1 GCA_015491275.1 Aquificales bacterium
CTGCAATCCTGTAAGGTTCAAGCTAATGGAACTTTTCTTCAAGGTAACCCCCGAGTCCCTTCTTGGGATAGGGGGTAGTAGACATGGGTTGAGCCTGAGAACTGCGGAATCTAATCATTTGAACACATTTTGTTCATGATTCCAAGTTCTCAGGCACCTTCTCTTACCACGGCGGATATGCTTTCTCCCCTCTCCTCCGCAATAGCTTTAAGGACCTCAAAAAGTTCTTTGTCAACCACAATGTTGACCCGCGGATTCTTAGGAGGCATGCTTTGAATGTAACACTTTTGGCGAACTTTATCAAGTGGCAGGGAGGTTCTTTAAAAGATAATAGACGAAAATAGTAATAGTAAAGGTGGGGTTGTAGTCTTTGTAAGCTGTATAACTTTCCTTAATTCCACAGGAAATAGTCGTTATTAATAACAGCATTATGGGGGTTGCTTTCATCCTTTTGTTCCCTATATAGAAATTGAAATTCAATCTCAGATATATTACTATGAGATTGCTCAGGTTGTATATAAATGCATTTGTGTTTTAATATACAACAGATTAAAAGGGTGTTTAAGCTTTCAATGATATTGACATCCAATCTCCATACAGGTTACACCCTTTTTCTTAGTAAAAAGGAAAGTAATATACCTGCTATGTTTTGAAATATGCTAAAAAGTGCAGGCGGGATGGAGGCTGTAAGAGAGAAATGTTTGATTGCTAATACAACCGCGAGTCCCGAATTTTGGGTACCTACTTCTATAACCAGGGATTTTATTTTCCTGTTGTCAAGCCTTAGGAGTTTGCCTGCTACAAATCCTGCCAGATAGCCTGCGGTTAAATGAAGTATCACTCCCGTATAGAGTTTTAAATCGGGTTTAAGTAAAAGTTCTCTACTGAGGGAAAAGATAATGGCTATTATAAGTGAGATTGCTGATATAGAAATATAGGGAAGAAAGAACCCTATCTTCTTAAGAGTGTTTTCCTTGATAAACCTTCGTATTATCATGCCTGATATTACCGGAAACAGTATTATCTTTGAGGTTGTCAAAACCATAGGTAAGAAGGGGACATCCACATATTTACCCGCCAGGAATAGTGTCCAAAGGGGTGTGAGTAAGGGGGATATAAGGGTTGAAACGGTGGTCATAGATATGGAGTAGGGTAAATCCCCCTTTGATAAAAAGGTAATCAAATTTGAAGCGGTCCCTCCGGGGGCGGAGCCTACGAGGATCATACCAGTGGAAATATTTATGTCGTTCACAAACAGTAGTGATATAAGATATGCTGATAAAGGCATTACTGTGAACTGGAGTAAGGCGCCGTAAAATATGATAAGAGGTTGTCTTAAGATTCCCTTAAAATCATTAAGGGAAAGGGTTATACCCATGGACAGCATTATTACTGCCAGAAGGGGGACTATAAGAAACTTTAAGCCTTTGAAGTATTCATGAAATAGGAATCCTGCAGAGGATAGGAATAAAAGGATAGAAATAGAAATTATGCCGAACATTTAACCGCCAAACCTCAAGCGTGAGGCAAGATATACTATGTATATACTTAACAGCATGTTTAATATACCTATTGCCCTTGAAAGCTTTCTGAATTTCGGATTATTAACGGATCTGGGTCCCGTATAAAGATCATGGATAAGGGTAAGCAAGACTACTATGAAGTATATACCTATTTTCAGTAAAAGGGTTCTTGTGTAAGGATTGTCAAGACCTTTAAAGATTGTTGATATACCTGTTATAAAGTGTATGTTCACAAGTCCGGTTATGAATAGAAAGGGAAGTACAACAAAGGTGCCTACACCCTGATACCTTTTCCCGATATCTTGGAACATTTTATCCCTTATGGGCAGTTTCCTTATGTACGGTCCAACAACAAGTACCATAAACAACATACCGCCCACCCACAAGCTTGCTAATATAATATGCAGGGCAAGATTCAAATGACTCAGTGCTTCCACCCAATCTATGTTAACACAAGGATTACACTGGTTTATTTCGTCTCACAGGCTAAGAAAATATTAGTGTAGCACACTCAAATATTCTTCACCAACCGCTTGACTTTTTGGATGGAAGTTAATATAATTTTTACTACCATAAACCAAATAAGGAGGTGATGGAAATGGCTAAGCTGAAGCCCCTATACGATAAGATAGTTGTTAAAAGGTTTGAAGAGCAGGAACAAAAAACACCCTCGGGCATTATCATACCTGATTCCGCAAAAGAAAAGCCCCAGATGGGTGAGGTTGTAGCTGTTGGTGAGGGAAAGCTCTTAAATAACGGACAGATAGTTCCTCCCAAGGTAAAGGAGGGGGATGTGGTCATATTTGGTAAGTATGCGGGTACAGAAGTGGAACTTGAGGGTGAAAAATATCTTGTTATGTCGGAGGATGAAATTCTTGCTGTCGTAGAAGGAGCTCCGGTAGCAAAATAAATAAAGGAGGTGAAGGAAGATGGCAGCAAAACATGTGATATACGGAGAGGATGCAAGGGCGAGACTTAAAGCGGGTGTTGATAAGCTCGCCAATGCAGTTAAAGTAACCCTCGGTCCCAGAGGAAGAGAAGTAATTATAGAAAAGAAGTGGGGTACACCCGTTGTTACAAAGGATGGTGTAACCGTAGCAAAGGAAATAGAACTTAAAGATCACTATGAAAACATAGGGGCTCAGCTTGTTAAAGAGGTTGCTTCAAAAACCGCGGATGTGGCTGGAGACGGTACAACAACCGCAACCCTTCTCGCACAAGAGATATTCACCGAAGGATTAAAGGCTGTAGCGGCGGGTGCTAATCCGATGGATCTCAAGAGGGGAATTGATAAAGCCCTTGAAAAGGTGGTTGAGGAGATAAGGAATCTATCCGTCAGTGTATCCGGTAGAAAAGAGATAGAACAGGTAGCTACCATTTCCGCAAACAATGATCCCTTCATAGGAAAGATAATAGCGGATGCAATGGAAGCGGTTGGTAAAGACGGTGTAATAACCGTTGAAGAATCAAAATCAGCTGATACAACCCTTGAAACCGTTCAGGGAATGCAGTTTGACAGGGGATACCTCTCACCCTACTTTGTGACAGATCCTAACAAGATGGAAGCTGTTCTTGAGGATCCCTATATCTTAATATTTGAAAAGAAGATATCCAATGTAAAGGATCTGTTGCCTCTACTGGAGAACATAGTGAAACTCGGCAAACCTCTACTCATAATAGCAGAGGATGTTGAAGGAGAAGCTCTTGCTACATTGGTTGTTAACCACATCAAGGGGGTTATAAGGGCATGTGCTGTTAAGGCTCCCGGATTCGGTCAGAGAAGGAAGGACTATCTACAGGATATAGCCATACTGACCGGGGGTACTGCTATAACTGAAGAACTGGGTATCAAGCTTGAGAGTGTAACCGTTGATATGCTCGGAAGGGCGGATAAGGTAATAGTTGATAAGGAAAACACCACCATAGTTGGCGGTAAGGGTTCTAAAGAACAAATACAGGCAAGGATAGAACAGATTAAGAAGCAGATTCAGGAAACAACATCCGACTATGACAGGGAAAAGCTTCAGGAGAGACTCGCCAAACTGGCTGGCGGTGTTGCAATAATAAGGGTAGGTGCCGCAACCGAAGCTGAACTTAAGGAGAAGAAAGCAAGGGTTGAAGATGCGGTTCATGCTACAAAGGCCGCCGCTGAAGAGGGAATAGTACCCGGAGGTGGTGTGGCACTTCTGAGGGCATCCGAAGCATTAGAAGATTTCAAACTTGATAACCAAGATCAGCAACTCGGAGCGGACATACTCAAGAAAGCATGCAGGGCTGTTATAAGACAGATTGCTTACAATGCGGGATTTGAAGGATTTGTGGTACTTGAAAAGGTTATGGAGCTCGGTAAAGAGAAAGGTAAGAACTGGGGATTTGATGCTGCGGTAGGTGAATATAAAGATATGGTGGAGGCGGGTATAATAGATCCTACCAAGGTGGTAAGGACCGCAGTACAGAATGCTGTATCCGTTGCTGGAACGATGCTTACTGCTGAAGCCCTTGTTGCGGAACTTCCCGAGGACAAGAAGAAGGAAACACCTTCACCAGAAATGCCCTCCGATTTTGACTGATGTTTAAAAGCCCCCTGCTGGGGGCTTTAATTTTTTTTATTAATAATAAAGTTTTTCTTATCCCCGTTTATCGAGAGGGATATTATAATAAACATTAGCCAATGACCCCATCCCTTAAATTGCCTTTCTTTTCTTGGTTTCATAAGTATTCTTTTAATAACTTTTTGAGAGATAGTATAGCTGGTTTGACTGTTGCTTCTGTTTTGGTGCCCCAGAGTATGGCTTATGCCTTACTTGCCAATGTGCCTCCGATTCACGGTATATACGCAGCATCAATCCCAGTAATAATAGCATCAATTTTTGGCAGTTCAAGGTTCCTTGCTACGGGACCCGTTGCGATGACGGCACTCCTCTCCGCTTCTGTTTTAAGTACGGTGGCTGTTCCAGAATCCGCCCTTTGGATAGAGCTTATGGCTCTTCTTGCCATACTCGTCGGAATTATAAGGGTTACTATAGGAATTTTTAGACTCGGATTCATAGTTGAACTTATATCCAACAGTGTGGTTATAGGATTTACAAGTGCGGGTGCTCTTGTCATAGCCTTAAGTCAGTTCGGTCATTTGTTGGGATTCAAGACGGTCCAGACAACTCATATATTTCTCATACTTGTTGATATTGCAAGTAAGATAACGAATATACATTTTTATACATTCGCTGTAGGGATGTTTGCCTTCTTGATAATAAAGATTGCGAGTAAGATAAGTGGATATATACCCGGAGCCTTATTGGCGGTTGTTATAACCTCATTTATATCTTACATATACGATCTTAAAGGTAAAGGTGTTGCAATAGTAGGACATGTTCCTCAAGGATTTCCCGCTCCTTCTTTGCCTCCAATGGATTTTGAAATAGTATCAAAGCTTTTGGGCGGTGCTTTTGTCGTTGCCTTTTTCGGTCTTATAGAGGCGGTTACAATAGCTAAGACACTCGCCTTAAAAGCGGGTGATAAATGGGATCCTAATCAGGAACTAATAGGTCAAGGTTTGGCTAATATATTTGCGGGCTTTATAAAGGGATTTCCCGTGGGCGGATCTTTTTCAAGATCTTCATTGAATTTTTATATAGGGGCATCATCTCCCCTTTCTAACATAATAAGCGGTTTAATAGTTATACTCACACTGCTTTATATGGCACCCGCTTTTTATTATCTTCCCAAGGCTGTGCTTTCCGCGATAGTCTTATCAGCTGTGGTAAATCTTATAAGACCTCAGGACATATTAAAACTTTACAGGATAAATAAAATAGACGGCTTGGTAGCCTTTTTAACTTTTATCTCCGTATTCTTCATGGATCTGTGGGTTGCCATAGTTCTGGGTATCATGACTTCTCTCGGGAGCTTTGTTTATAAAACAATGTACCCCCGGATAGTTGTCCTTTCAAGGGATCCAGAGTCCAATACCTTTGTGAATGCGGAAAGGAGAAATCTACCCCAGTGTCCTCAGATACTTTACATAAGACCCAATACCTCTATTTATTTCGGTAATGCCCAGTATGTTTATGACTATATAGTGGCTAAGGTGTTGGAAAAAAGAGAGAAAGGTTCGTTGAAGTATGTCCTTGTTGATATGGAAGCTGTTAACTACATAGATGCAACGGGTTCTCAGACAATTATAAGGCTTATAAATACATTAAAGGAAATGGATGTTGAAACCGCTTTTGCTAATATAGGATGCGATGTTTACATCCTCCTGGAAAATGTTGAGTTTGATAAATATGTAAATCATGAGCTTGTATTTGATTCAAAGGGTCATTCCATAAGAGAGCTGATAAAAAGGGTTGATCATGAGTACTGTCGTAACAGCTGTCCTTACACTGTCTTCAGGGAGTGTGTAGATATAAAAAAAGGGAAGCTTACTTAAAATAGCTTTTAAATCTGTTCATATTCACTATGGTATTTGCCATTTCTGTCTTTTCTTTTTTCGCGGTTTCAATAAGATGGTTTATTATCCTCAGACATTCCTTTGCCTCTTCAACCGACATACCTTCCGATCCGAAATCAATCTCTTTTATTCTCTGACATGCCCTTATGAGATCATCAAATTTCCTTTCTTTTAAGAGCAGTTCGCATTCAAGTAGCAGATCTTTGAGCGTTTTCTTCATACCTTTTTTCCAATTCAACCCATACACTTCTTAAATCTTCAAATATATTTATCATCTCTTCAATAGATTTTACATCGTTTTCAACATTAATCCTTATGAGTTCCTGAATAAAAGCGTCATATATGCTTTTAAGGTTTACCGCTATCTCTCCTCCTTTTTCCGTATCAAGGATGGCTTGAAGGAATATGACTATATCCGTGGCCCTTGATAGGCTTTCCGCTTTTGTTTTTAAATTTTCCATATCATCAAGACCCATTTCTATGGCGGATTTTGCATTATGTAGGAGATTTATTACCTTATCATAAAGCATTACTATAAGCTGAACAGGAGAAGCTGTTGTTACCATACTTTCAAGATATGCGTCCGCGGGATTCATTTTTTCTCACCTCCTGCCATTTGGGAAAGGGTGACGGTAAACTGTTGTAGACGCTGTCTTATATCGTTCATCTCCGCTATGAAGGATTCTATCTTTGAGAATTGGTATCTTAGAAGCTCCTCTTCTTTTGTAAGTCTCTCAGCCAGTTCCCTTGCCCTTTCTTCTAAGGATCTTATTCTGTCATCAAAATAGGATTTATAAACATCTATGCTTCTTTTTTCTCTTTCAAGATACTTACCAAAGACATCCTTCATGTTGTTTATAAGATTCCTGACCTTATCCTTATCATTGGTTATGAGATTATTGAGATTTTCTGTTTTTAAAGATATTTCACCCGTATTGGAGTTATAATCCACAAGGTCTTCGTTAATAAGAAGATTAAGAAAGTTTGCCAGGTTGCTCTTTACGGTCTTTATGGTGTTATCACCTATGAATACACCCTCATTAATATCTGTAAGCTGATTTACCATAGCTACAACACCGTTGTACTTCTCAACAAAATCCTTGAAAAATTTTGTAATGGGAGAATTGTCATCCTCTACAGTAACTGTTGCGGTACCCGTGCTTTTCACTGTTATACTTAACCCGCTTATAACATCCTGGAAGGTGTTGGAAGGACTCGTTATGGGAGATCCGTTACCTATGGTTATGCTTGCGTTTTTTGCATTCTGAAGTGTATCAAGTCCGGTACCGAGCTCTGTCGGAAGTGATCCTACTATTTCTATGGCGTATGTATTTGTTGTTGTATCAGTTTCAATATCCGAATCTTCCGGTCTTTTTTCGGATAACATCAGCTTGTATGTGGATCCATCAAAATAAACGGATGCCTTTACATAGTCCTGAGCTGAATTTATCCTATTTACAAGATCTTCAAGGGTTTCACCTGTATTGTAGTCTATCGTAAACTCTTCATATGTGGTGGAGGATTTATTGAATCTCAATGTAAAGCTACCGCTTGAAGCAAAAGTATCATTCAAGCTATTGAAACCGCCATTTGATACCCTTATCTCTGTTTGTGCCAAGCTGTTTACTGTAACATTGAAGGATATATTAGGTGCATCTTGTGTTGCGGTTGCGGGTAAAACATCCTTATCGGAGGATGTCGCTTTTTTACCTTTAAACAGATCGTCCACATTAAGATTATCAAAAAGGGATAGAAAGTCGTTAACCGCACCTGCAAAATTAGCAAGGGAGGATGCCTTTGCCTGAGAAAGGGCTATTTCTTGGTTGATTTTCTGAAGGGGTATAGACTTCATTTGCATTATTCTTTCTACAAAACCTGCTGCATCAAACTGACCAGTCAAACCGGACATAAATAATTCGCCAGCCATGACTATATCCTCTCATTTATAATTATACCGAGCATCTCATCTATCCTTTTCATAATGGATAGCATATAGTCAGGAGGGATCTGCCTTATTACCTTTTCCGTATCCTTTTCAACAATTTTTATAACAGGAATGTCCAGCTCATTGTCTATATCTATCCTCAAATATTTGTTCAAATAATCCATTTTTTTCCTTATCTCCTCAATTATCCTCTTGAGTTCCTCTTTATCTATCTGGTGATTGTTTCCGATTATTTCATCCATTTTTGTATCGCTTTGCACTTTACCATTTGGATATGCAACTGTGTTATTTTGTGCTATCTGCCTTGTTACCTCCATTTCTTTTATAGGAACCTTTTCTATCCGCATGGCACCCACCTCAAATTAAAAAAGGGGAGGAGGACCTCCCCTTAATCGGAGGCTTTATCTCAGAAGCTGTAGTACCATTTGGGGTATGGCATTCGCCTGAGCGAGCATTGCCATGCTGGACTGCAGTCTTACTTGCTGTTTTGTAAACTCTATCATCTCCTTAGCGAAGTCCACATTTCTTATAACATTTTCAGCTTCATTGGTGTTATCTTGGGCAACCTTTTGGTAATCTTGGATAGCCTGAAGGTTTAACATTACGGAACCTACATCCGCTCTAAGGCTGTCCACCTTCTTTATAGCGACATCAATAACTTTCATTGCAAGTTCCGCTCCTTGGTTGTCCGTTACATCAATGGAGTAGAGGTTGAAGAGGCTTGCGGATACAGCACTACCTGCAGCTATAGTATTACCGCTAACATCTTGGAAGTTGAAGTCATCAACGCCGTTGTGTTCAATTGTATAAGAGTTTTCACCGAGTATGGTGAGCTCCCCAACTTTTACCGCGTAACCTCTTGGGTTACTTTGATCAACTACTGTTGAATTATAATCTACGAATTTACTAAGATCAACTTCGGTTGCGTTATTTGCTCCCGCATTCTCAAGAAAAACGTTAATTCCTATTGTTTCTCCATTTTCCGTTTCAAGAACTAATTTTCCATCTTCTGCTCTTGCAGTTATGCCTACACCATTTGCTGAAGCTTCGGTGTTTATATCTGTTACTATTTGGTCAAGTGTTATGGTAACGCTGTTACCACCAGCAGCAGCTGTGTAGGTCAGTGTAAAATCAGGAGTGCCTTCAACATCTTTATTGCCTACATAGAATTTTATGTACAAGTTTACATCTGAGACAGATCCAGATGTTGACTCAACTGTAATTGTTCCAAAAGTATCTCTAGCTTTGCTTATGTTTTTAGCGGATGCGGTTATTCCGAGGTCCCTCAGTGTTGTGTTATTGTTAATATTGTTAGCAACCGTTGCAGCATCAATAAGCTCTTTACCGCTTCCTCCATATGAAATGACTTCTATTCCTTGAATTTTTACAAATTCAGTATTTGCTGTTACTACGAAGGTATCTGTTGCGGTACTCAAACCTCCGGCATTTGATGCTGTTTTAAATCCTTTACCAAATACTACATAAGCACCCAAATCCGTCGCCTTAACGGAACTTATGTTAACACTTATTGTCTGTTCCGATCTTGCACCATAGTGAATAACCTTATTTTTGAATGTGCCATCAAGAAGCTTTATTCCGTTATATTCCGTATCTGTTGCTACCTTCTGTATAGCATCAATGAGATTTCTGATGTCCGCCTGAAGGGCACTTCTTGCGTTGGGATCATTTATGTCGTTTGCTGCACTTTGGGCTTTTGTGTACATGGTCTTGAGTTTGTCATAGATTTGGGAAATACCGCCTTCCGCGATTTGAAGTGCGGATATGCCCGTCTGGATGTTCCTATTACCCTGTTCCAATGCGGAACCTACAAGGGCGAGCTGGTCCGCTATGAAAAGACCCGCCGCATCGTCCGCTGCGGAAAGAATCCTGTAACCTGTAGATAGCCTAAGGAGAGATTTGTTCATTGATCTCTCCGTGTTAACAAGGGCTGTGTGGCTGGCCGCCGCCTGGTAGTTAAAATTAATTCTGAGCGCCATCTCTTTACACCTCCTTTCAGATGTAACTTCTAAGTTTTTATATCGGCTAAATTTTTCTTTTTTGAAGTATAATAAACCTTGTGTCTTTCAAGGATAAGATTCCCCCTGCTTTAAGGGAAGCTATAGATCTTTTATCCATGATCCCTTCCTACGGAGAAAGGAGTGCGGGAAGATTTCTTTACAATCTGTTAAAGCTTAAAAAGGAAGAAGGGATTAAGATTGCTGGAGCAATTATGGAA
>WFWF01000161.1 GCA_015491275.1 Aquificales bacterium
CGAAAGCCCCGATATTCATAGATTTTCTTAAGACAAACGAAAAATGAGGGCTTCCGAAAATATAGCTAAGAACCGCATTCAAACAACTTTCAGCATCACTGTACTTTTCCACACCGTAAAGCCATATATTATTAAATTCCTTTGCAACACCGTAACTGACCGCAGGTAATATAAGAACCTGCCATAGCTTTAATACTCTGCTACCTATTTTAATATCCGCATAAGGATCCGATATAAACATCCCCCTCTTAAAATAAATACCAGCTGTAACACCGAAGAAGGTATTTGCAAGCAATCTTTGAATGTACAGCCATTCAATAAAGTATTCATTGGTTCTTATATCAATATCTTTAACTACCTTTCTGAAAATGTTTGAAGCATAACATATGAGTTTGTCAACAGCTGTATAGCTGAAATTTGCGGAAGTCCCGTTGTAACCTATGTTACGAAGTATCACACCATGATCAGAAATATATATAAGTGGAATGTTAAAAATATTATTTAAAGGCTTAAGCTCATTAAAACTTACCATGCTCCTTAGCTTTCTCAGGGCTATAACCCTTCCGTTCCTTAGAAATATCTTTTTATCCCTATAATCAACCATAGAGTCTTCAGATGTAAGAATCAAACATTTTAAATTACCCATTCCATCCCCTCTTTCATACTTCCTATCCTGAATATCCTGCCCCTTTTGGATACTCTCACAATAGCCAACCTGTCCACCGATTCTACATAGGCTTTCACATCTTCAGAAATCTCTCTCCTGTGATCAGCTTCCACCTCAAAAAAACTTAGCTGTGAGTGAATTCCTTTGCTCTTTAACTTCTTCATAGCTTTAATCCTGTTCCTGTCCGAAGTAATGTCATAACAAACAACATAAATGTTCACTTAAGTTCCTCCGTAATATAAAGCAATGTTTCCTGCAACCTGTCTGTCAGATCCTCTTTAATACCCTCAAACCAGTTCATAAACTTACCGAAACTTTCCTTATGAAGATAAAAACCGTTTCCATCTTTCTTGAAATCTCCCTTAACAAAGACCTTCCTTCTTATAGGATCTTCCAAACTTTTAGTAACAAATGGTCTCAGAGGCTCAATAACATCCGAGCAAAAGGATGCATGCGTACCTCTTTTTGAATGAAGAAAGGAAATGTAAGGATCAAATCCCATACTGACAACAACAGGGAAAGCAACACAATATGTAAGTGTATATGCAAGGCTAAGCAACGCATTCACCTCATCCGCAGGCGGTTTGTAACTCCTACCCTTAAAATCTATATCCGCTCCTCTTATATTTTTTGAAAATGTATCAAACATACTCCTTGAAATAGCACCTTCTATCCCCATTAT
Organism: Aquificales bacterium; assembly: GCA_015491275.1. Classification (GTDB taxonomy): domain Bacteria; phylum Aquificota; class Aquificia; order Aquificales; family Aquificaceae; genus WFWF01. Next base: position 1,350 of record WFWF01000161.1, read on the forward strand.
TTCATCAATATCCTTAGCATCTTCAAGCTTTCGCAAATAGGAATCTATGTTTATCCTGTATATGTTTTTTACCTCTTCAAGCTTACCTCTCACAATAAGCTTTGCAATATGCGTTCTGTTTTCTACATACTTCCTGTACTGATGTATCCTCAAATGATTGTTACTCCTTAGAAAAACATCCACTATCATGCCCTTAATCCTTCCGAACCTTGAAAGAAAGAAAACATAAATGCTATTAGAAACAATGAAATGCACCGCTTCCGTTGAGAAGGATATATTTCCGAAAACTATAATACAATCAAGATGTCTCACCGGATAACTTGCTGTCCTTGTTTCCTTAAGCACACACAACCTGTCCCCTTTCTTTGTAAGATGGGAAGGTCCGTACAGAACCAATATCCGCCTTCCCCTCATACAACAAGAACCTCCCAAGGTTCTAAAGGATACCCCATAAACTCCTCAACAGATTCAACTGGGTAAAAGAAAACTCTGTCTCTTCTCGGATCAACCATTTCACGAATTGCCTTAACGAGATACTCAACCTCACTCAAGGAAACCTTTGGCAAATAAAACACACTAAGCTGTATTCTGTAACCATATTTCATAAGTAGCCTTGAAACCTTAGCCCTAACCCTATCATCCCCTATATCGTAGGCTACCAGGTACTTCATCATTAACTATAAAACGCCCCAAAATATTAAAATCTGACAAAATATTAAGTCCTTGATATTCCTTGTGAAAATTTATTTATGACAAATATCATGTTACGACTTTAACCGATATTCTTAATATATTGATAAGCTTAACAATATCGCTAAGATGAGAAGGTCACATTGATTTTAGAATACGCTTTTAGCCCTCAAACCGTTGATACACAAAGATTTTATGCAAAGCGCTGGCTCTCAACAACTTCCCGAAATTCGGGTTTAAAAATTCTTACCTCATGATTGTAAG
>WFWF01000162.1 GCA_015491275.1 Aquificales bacterium
GATGAGAAGATTGATAGAATGAGTCAGGAATTCAAATCTGAAATCCAGAGACTGGATGAAAAAATTGACAGAATGAACCAGAGGATAGATACGGTTATACAGATGCTTTCTGAAATTATGAGATCAAAATAAGCCCGCACGGGGGCGGGCTTGTAAAAGTTAAGGCAATGTTGAAGAATAAGTAGGATCATATTCGTAGTAAACGGTTACTGCTTTCAATCCTAAGTCCATACCCTTTTGGTCGCTTGAATAATTTGCATAGAGTACATAGGAAACATCCGGTCCGCCTTCAATAATTTCCGGACTGCCCGTAAGATCTATCTCCAAATTCTCATAACCCGCGTTTGATGATTGTGCTGTGGATCCCACCTCGGTGGAAGTTGTGGGTTCTGATCTATATAATCCCACAACTATATGTGCTGCATCCGCAGTAGAGTCATAAACCCTTGCTACTATTTTCAGGATCTTTGAACCCTCGGGCAGGGTGATGGGACAGTATGTATTGTTCCAATCATCCGTATTATCCTTATCCTGTAAGTGCTGGTAGCCTGTAAATGTCCGAGGTTCGGATGCTGATGGTTTGAGTATCGCGGTGAAGCAAGACGCATGGTAAGTTACTGCGCGTATTTTAGGACTTTCCATGTCATTTTTAAACTGTTCCAGGGTTCCTATTCTGCTGTTGTTGTCATTCACCGCATCCTTGATAGTATTGAAGTTTTGATTAACTTCCGAGGATTTGGCTGTTGTATTGGGCTTAAACTGAATGAGGTTGTTTACTTCCCCCGAAAATGCCAGTTGACCGCTAAGCAATAGTGCTGTAATAAATAAATTCCTCATGGTACCTACCCTCCATAAAAGTTTTTTAGAGAGAAGGGAAAATTGAGTAAAGGAGCGGAAATTTACCAACCTCCCCTTATCTCTGGTAAGGTATTTTAACATAAAAAATTTTTCAAGGTTTAAGATACAAACTAAATGACCAATTCTGTCTCAAACATTCTCTTGAATTCTTTTTCTTCTATATTAAGATCAGAAAGGGAAACTACCGCATATTTAATGTTTGTCTTTAAAAGCTCATATATTTTATTGCTATCAAGATGAAGGAACAAAGAACCATGGGCTAAAAGTACTCCCTTCTCCGTACGGGTTGCATAGGCTACGAGTTTTTTATTGTTAAAGGTTATCTCACCAAAAGAGGGTGCAAACATGCAAAATTTATTAAGATTTCTGATTCCTTTAGATCTTGTTACGGATGCATTAACCCCGAGCTTCAGGAATACATTTTTTATCAATTCCGCAAGCTTCATATAAATTGCGGTGGGTCCGTTTCCCCATCTTTCCGCATAATCAACTATGGAAAAGGAAAGATCAAATCCGTGAAGTAGTGCCCTTCCTCCGGTAGGTCTTTTTACTACGGGAATACCCAGATCAAATTCTTCTTCTTTCTGGTGTAAACCTATACTAAGTGTGGGTTCTTTCCATTTGTAAAATCTGAGAGTCGGTTCTCCCCTGCCTTCTATGAGAGATTTAAACAGATGAAGGTCCTTTTCCATATTTTCCTTACCGGTCAGCTCTTTATCTTCTATAACCTTCAAATCTTTCCCCTCACAAGTTCCCATACAGCAATTGCACAGGCATTGCTTACATTAAGGGATGAAACCTTACCCGCCATGGGTATGGAGACTGTAATATCCGCCAGATTAATAAGATTTTTAGATACACCTTCTCCTTCGGATCCGAGTATTAAGGCGGAAGGCGTAAACATTTCCGCTTCCCTTATATCCTTACCTCCCTTTTCCACCGCAAACACCCATCCTCCCATATTTTTAAACTTTTCTATGGTTCTTGATAGATTTGTAACCTTGGCTATTTTGATATGAAATACAGCACCTGCGGAAGCTTTAACCACTGTTTCATTAACAGGTGAGGATCTGTCTTTGGGTATGATGACTCCGTGTCCGCCGAATACTTCACAGGTCCTTATAATGTTTCCGAGATTTTGAGGATCGGTTATATGA
>WFWF01000163.1 GCA_015491275.1 Aquificales bacterium
AGACAAACAGACCCATTTTTATAAAAAGCCCGCTAAAAAATTCCGTTATCATTGAAATAAATGAAAGATAAATAGCAATGCCTTTGTAAATAAATTCCGTAAATATAAAAAAATGACCTATAACAAAAGCATATATACCACCACCTATTATATGGAATACGAGTAGAGATATTATTCCTTCAAAACTCTTACCTTTTATAAACAATTCCTCATTACCGTTGTAATAGTAAAATATGGCTTCCGGGTCAAAACCTATCTTAGTATAGAACATAAACAAATTTATAATTAAAAATAACAGAGAAGAAAGGGCAAAAATGAGAACAATAAGATTAACGCCGGCGATGTAAACCCTTCCCATTTGTTTGTATAAGATAAGTACAAAAGTAACCACTAAAGCGATAAAAGACAAAACTTTATAACCCGCATAAGAAATAAGCTTCATGTATATAAAAGGAACTCCCCAAAGATATACACCTATATCCGCTAAGGAATATAAAAGGGAAAGAATAAAAATAAAAATAGACAAGCCGAGAGCAAATTTTTTATTAGGATAAATCCTTAGAAGCAACGGTAAGAAAAAGGCACTAAACAACAAAGATGTGTAAAGATTTATATGAACATTCTCCATTAGAGCATTGAAGGGAGCAATTTCTGGATACTCAAAATCAGAATAAAAATAGAGAAATACATCTTCATAAGAAGTACCATAAATCATAACAGCATTTATAATATCAACCGCCCAAAATAAACAGGAAAATAAAACCAGAAGTATTATTAAATGTTTCATATATTTTGCTCTTAAATTGTTCTGTGTAAAAATCCTCATTTTTTGTCTCCGAATACAACTTGCCACAATGCAAGAACCTTTCTTATACTTCTGGTAATAGCTCTGGCTGTAAGAGTGGCTCCTGTTATATTAGGTATGTCCCTTCTTAAATTTAACCTATCCTTTTCTATAGATTTACCTTTAAATATATTTAACCATCTTTCATCAGCCTTGTACTCCGGCGGTTCCTGAAAAGCTATAACTTCAGCTACTTCAAGTTCTCCTCTCTTGTTAATTATGTATAAAACAGTTTCAAGCTTTGTTCTAACTTTATGTGTATCTATATAAGCATAAGCAATTAACTTTCCCTCTTTATCCTTAATAAGATAGAAAGAGACCAACCTTGATCTTATCCTTACCCTGCCTATTTTACTTGCCCTTTTAACCTGCTCCTTACTAAGGATTATGTTTTTAATTTCTATGACTGAATCGGGGTAATAAAACCTTATGTACTTCGTTATATCAACCTTTGAATAAGCAAAGGTTAAGGAAGCCAGAACCATAATAATTACCTTCACAGCCATTGAAATTGAAATTTAATTTCATTATCACCTCCCCAAGGGTATCCAACAATGATAAAAGTCATATATCTACTCAACCTTTTTAAATTTTTCACAGTAAGAAAAGAAAGCAGGGTTTACATAAACTTTTTTATCTTTATATAATATAAACACACCCACATCCTTATTTTCCTTTAAAAATTTTTTAATTTTATCCTCCGGCATAGCAAATAAGGCGGTAGCATAAGCATCAGCATGGGTGCAGTTTCTGTATAAAACGGTAACTTGTATAATGTTCCTGTTCTGTGTCCTTATATGATCCTGATGATAGTTACCAGATGTGGATATGCACAGGTCTCCCCTATTAACGAAAAGTGCAATAATACTTTCTTTCAAAGGATCCAATATAGCTATGGATCTCTTCATACCCCATATCTTCATATCACCACCTATGGTGATGAATCCCCTCTCAATATTCAGATATTCATAGACCTTCTCCAAGGCATACCCCTTTCCTATACCGCCGAGGTCAATTGCCATACCCTTTTTCTTCAAGAATACCTTGTCTCCGTTAACCACAACATCTTTGTAATTTACTAACTTTAAAGCCTCTTTCTTTTCCAATAACCCTTTACGCCTGTAGTTTATAGTATAAGCTCCCACCGTTATGTCAAAATATCCGTATGTCTTCTCGGAAATCTTCAACGCTTCCACAATAACCTCCGCAATTTCCTCGGATACCCTTACAGGCTTTATACCCGCATATCTGTTTATAAGAGAAACTTCTGACTCAGCCAGATATGTACTCATTTTATTTTCCAGTTTTCTTAAGTACTTATAAGCCCTTCTTATATCATCGGGATTATCAAGATCTATGGTGCTGTAAGTTCCCATAAGGTAGAAGATCTTTTCAACGGATAATCCGTAGCCTTGAAATACAATAATAAATAAAAAAGGTAAAAGCCTTATCATATAATAATATATAAAGTGATCCATAGAAATTTCCTACCCCCTATAATCTTGGGTATAATTACTGGGATTTATGCGGTCCTCTTTAACTATTCTATTGAACTCATAACGGAGTTTATCCTCGTAAACACTGCAGGTTACATAAATCCAATGCCCGCAGGTGAAGGTACATACACTTTAACAAAACCCTTTATAGAACATCCTTACTTTCTTCCCTTTATAACAATGGCGGGCGGTTTCATCTCCGGGATACTTGTTTACTTCCTTTCAAGGGAATCGGAAGGTATAGGAACGGATCATGCTATAAAGGCTTATCACTTCAACAATGCAAAAATTGACCCCAAGGCACCTTTTGTCAAATTAATAAGTTCTGCAATACTCATAGGTTCCGGCGGTACTTCGGGAAGGGAAGGACCCATAGCCCTTATAGGAGCAGGTATGGGTTCCCTGCTTTCCGATATTTTAAGGCTCAGCAAAAGAGAAAGGAGAAAGCTCGTAGCAATAGGTTTGGGAGCAGGAGTAGCAGCAATATTTAGGGCACCCCTCGCAGGTGCTATAATAAGTGCGGAAGTTTTCTACAAAAAGGACTTTGATATTGAACTTTTAGTCCCAGGATTTTTAGCTTCCGTCACTTCCTATATAGTTTTCGGTTCCTTTATGGGTTTTGATCCCCTATTTAATATACCGACTTCCAACAAAGCATCCTTATCCGTAGATCATCTTATATACTATGCCTTACTCGGTTTTGTCTGCGGTTTTACAATAAGATTCTTCATAAGGATGTTTACGGAAATACAAAGCACATTCGCTAAATCAAACATACCTCCCTTCCTCAGACCCGCAGTTGCAGGATTTATAACGGGCGTGGTAGGTATTATTAATCCCTTTGTTATAGGTAACGGCTACGGCTGGCTTCAAATAATAATAGACGGGCATACGGATTTTGTTGGACTTGTAACTATTATGCTTTCACCTTTATTTCTAATGTTTTGCGCATCTTTAATCCTCGGGTCAGGCGGATCAGGGGGGATATTCGGTCCATCTATAATGATAGGTGGAACACTCGGAGCAATATCAAGCCTAATAGTGAATATGATAAGCGGAGAAGATTATCTTAATGTAGCTTCCTTTACGGTTGTAGGCATGACCGCCTTTTTCGGCGGTGCAGCAAAGGCTCCCCTTTCAACATTGATACTTGTAGCGGAAATGACCCACGGCTATAATTTGCTGGTTCCATCAATTATAGCGGTATCCATAGCTTATATAGTAAGCGGTGACAAAAGCATATTCCCGAGCCAGGTAAACACAAGAGAAGATTCCCCTATCATGAGGGAAGAAATAGGTATAAGCATATTAGAGAACTATAAAGCAAGGGAAGTTATGAATAAACCCATTACCTTACCGCCCGAAGCAACGGTAAAGGAAGCGGAAGAGGTTATGAAAAGCAAACTCATATCAGGAATACCTGTGGTTAAGGAAGGAGATCTTGAGGGAATTGTAACAAAAAGTGACATATCACGCATAAGGGAAGAAGAAAAAGAAAAGGTCAGAATCCAAGATATAATGACAAAAGAACTCATATATGTATATCCCGATACAAAACTGTCGGATGTCCTAAACATAATGATAAACAAAGGGATAGGAAGGATACCCATAGTTGTAACCGAAGGGGATAAAAGAAAAATAGTGGGAATAGTTACGAGATCTGATATAGGTAAATTGATCAGGCACCGCCTTTCTTTTGTCTCCGAAAAGTCTCCGGAGCATTCCTGAACCATATATCCCTCTGAGGGAAAGGTATTCTTATACCCTCTTTATCATATCTCTTTTTAAGTTCCTTCATAAACTCATGCTGAACAAGATATTGATCAACAAACTCTTCAACCCTAAGAATAACACTGAAAGTGATGCCCGAATCTCCGAATTCCCTATACCTTATAAAAGGCTTAAAATCCCTTTTTGCACCGGGAACGGTCTTCTGAATCTTCTCCGCAACTTCAACAGTTATCCTTTCAACTTTCTCAAGGTCATCCTCGTAGCTAACACTCACGGGAATAACAACAGACATCTCCTTCTCCGGAAGGTAGTAATTGGTTACTATGGAAGAGGCAAGCTTTGAATTGGGAATTATTACCGTATTGTTAGGAAGCATCCTTATCGTTGTATTCCTCCAATTTATATCAACAACATATCCCGACTCCCCCGACTCTAATCGTATATAATCCCCCACCCTAACCTGTCTTGTAACTATGAGATGGATGCCCGCAAATATATTCGCAAGGGTGTCTTGAAGTGCAAGGGCTACAGCAAGCCCACCCACACCGAGGGCTGTTAGTATAGGTGTAACGGATATGCCCACCGTTTGAAGTGCAACCAATAAACCTACCAATAACATGAACCCGAAAGTAACTGATTTAAAGAGAGTGGCCGAAAGGTTCTCGCTTATCCTTCTTATATAAGTCTCAACAATATATACGGAAAGTTTTGATATAAAAAGAAAAACAAGCAATATAAGAGAAAAAATGATTAATTTATCCATAAAAGAGGAAAGCTTCTCATTTAAATCCAGATAAGGTATTCCTATATATACACCAATTAAAAGAGAACCTACAAGAGGTAATCGCGATAAGCTTTTCAGAAGCATTTCTGACACAGCAAATTTTCCTAATAATCTTTTAAGCAAAATATCAATAAGGATCCCTATAAAGAAGGCACAAACAATTATGCTTAGAAAGTAAAGGATATTTTCCATATCACTTTTTATTATAAAAATATTCAACTATACCCAAGAAAACTATATACAAGGGTAGCATGGCGTTCCAGAAAACATTAAAAATGGTAGCGCCTATGTTAACAGCAGGTATTATAAGAAAGGGAATGAGAAGGATATCTTCCTCTTTTCGGATGGAGAATTTAAAAAACAGTCTGAAATATCTGTAGAAAAACAACAATATGCCCAAGAGTCCTATAATACCTCTTTCAATAAACTCCTGAAGTATGAATATGGATTCATAGGGTGGGGGTAAATAGGGTTTTGCTTTTTCTATACCGTGTCCGAATATAAAGGCTATATAATTTTCTTCTTTCCAGGATTTTTTTATTCTTTCAATACCCTTGTTAAACTTCCTCAATCTTGTAGTAGTTATAGTATTGATAACCTTAGTGTTTAAATCCCTTTTGCCAATCAGAACCTCATACATGTACTTGAAACGGATATCCTTACCCGAAAGATAAATAAAAGTAAAGCTGATTACTACAATTACAAAACAGGCTATCCCATAAAATACTTTCTTGTTTATAAAATGTCTTAATAAAAAAAGTAAAAGCCCTATTGCAAGAATATAACCTATCATATATGACCTCTTTGCAGGCACGAAAACAAACAGAGAAAACAATATAAAGAGCAAAAGATAAATCTTATTGCGCTTATAAATGTAAAGGGAAAAGGAAACAATGGCAAAGATGGAAGAAAAGAGAGCAACCTCAAAAACGGAACCCCTCGCTACAGCTATTTTATTATGTTCAATTAGATTATAGATAAGAAAACAGTAGGATATAAGGCCAGAAACCAAAATAAGATAATGTATCCTTTCCAAATCCCTGTATGTTAACCTAAAAAAAGGAACGGAAAAATATATGAAAGAAAACAATCCCTGTTCTAATGATTTATGTATAAACCTAAAATTGTACAAAGCTGTTGAAATAACTTGAGGCACGGAAAACATTAAGATGGGAATTGTGAAATATCCTTTAAAAAATTTTCTTTCTTTTAATATATAAATCAGTATAAAGATTAACCATATAATCTGTCTCTTATACACATCTGACGCTG
>WFWF01000164.1 GCA_015491275.1 Aquificales bacterium
CTACCTGAGGGATTCAATAAGGGCAATTGAAATGGAGGTTGGGGAGGGTGCAGAAGAAGGAACTGCCGGACAGGCAAGGGAAGAAGGATAAGAGTAAACAACACCCGCCTATTCATATAGCCCAGACCCAAGTTCATATAGGTCCTATACCGGATCCAAAAACTTTGGAGGATTACGGAAAAATAGATCCATCATTTCCGGAGCGGATAGTTCGTATGGCTGAAAGGGAGCAAATGTTCAGACATAGGAGCTATTATATAGGACAATTCTCTGCAATAATTATAGTGATTGCAGGACTCGCTTCTGCGGTTCATCTTGGTGTGAATGGTAAAGAGTGGCTCGGAGGCACAATAGGTCTTGGAGCCTTAGCAAGTATAGTAGGAGCTTACTTTTATAGCCATAAGTTCAGGAAGAAAGGGAAAAAAATCACTTAGACCCCGCCACATATTCAACGCCCGTTGATGTTTCCGCCCAATGGGGTACACGGGGTTCAAGATCCAACCTGTCTCCTTCCTCAAGGACAATTTTTGTATCTCCTACACCTATGGTTACCTTTCCCCTTATTACCCATCTTACTTCCCTGTCGGGATGGGTATGTACATCGTATTTTGTACCGGGCGGGTCATACCATTTGTAAACCCTAAAACCCTCTTTTTCAAGAATTTCCTTTATTCTGTTTTCTTCCTTTATACCCGTCCGTGTTACCTTTACACCTTCCGCCTTCATTTAAAATATTCCCCCGCCCAATAGCAGTCTTATAAGGAGCGTGGTACCCACTCTATTGCCTTCAATATCAAGACCGGACATGGGTTGAATGGCGCCCGCTTCCACTCCTGCAATAAATCCGCCCATTCTTCTCACATAAGCCAATCCTATCTTTCCTATTAAGCCGTTCATAGACTTTTGCTTATAAGTGTCAAGGATACCCTCTTGTACCTTTACGGAGAGGGTAAGACCTGCAAAGCCGAGACCCGCATTTACAAATATCATATTTTTATCCTTTTTCCAAAGCCCGTAACCTGCGTTAACACTTAAAAATCCTCCGTCAAGTTGGACCTCTTGTCCGTTTCCTTTTGTGACACCCGTTGAAAGAGACCCTCCTTCAAAGCCTATCAGTAACCTGTCCCTAACAAAATAGCCACCGCCTCCGAAGTCTAAGTTTGCCTTCCTTTCAATTTCCGGGTATCCATGGTTACTTAAAATGGTATTCATACCGGCAGGATCCATGTTACTAAGTTGGAATATTCCGAATCCGAAACCTCCGTCAAAGCCTCCTGCCCAGCATAAGGAACCAAGGGAGATCAATAATAAAACCAACTTTATTTTTTTCATCTCTTAACCCTCCATGTGAATTCTTGTAGTGTGAAGGAACAGATGTTTTAATTATAACCATATGGAATAGACAATGCGTAGGAGAATTCTCCAGCTTGCAGAAGAAAGGCTGTCTGTTGCGGAAGACTCTATAATGCCTGCGCTTCCGAGCTTTACTTTGCCCTTTTCACTCTGATGAGGGCGGTCCTTTCGGATAGACATGAAAGGAGGTGGAAGCACATAGGTATATTTACAGCCTTCTCAAGAAAGTGTGCTGAAGACGGAAACTTTCCTAAGAAGCTTCTTAAGGATGTTGGACGGCTCAATCAGGAATTATATCACCTGCGACGCAAGGTTGATTATGGTGAAGGATTGGACAGCTTTGACATAGAGATGTTGGGGGATTATCTTTTTCTTGTGAAGGAGGTGTTTGAGATTGTTAAAGGTAGAGTGGACTTTTGAGGTTCTTGAGAAAGTTAAGAAACTTCCGTTTGTAGAAGATGTAGAGATACTGACCGAACTTCCAGAAGATGTTGAAGCAGATCTCGGGATAAGGGTAAAGCTAACAAAGGGTGCTGATAAGTATCCGGTAGGCAGGATGATATCGGAAATTCTTAACGAAATTAGTTGGAGGGAGTTTGAAAATTCGGGAAGGTATCCTGCTGTTTATTGGGAAAATGCAAATGGGTGATTAATTATACCTTCTGCATACATGCTTCCTTTTCAAGGACAGGGTAGTTAAGAGAAAAGCACGCATCACAGTAATTTTCAGGTTCTCTTATAACCTTTCTTAATCCTTCTAAGGAAAGGTATTTTATGGAGTCAACACCCAAAAAGGTACCTATATCTTCAACGGACATCCTGTTTGCTATAAGTTCTTCTCGTGTTGGTGTATCTATTCCGTAAAAGCATGGACCTATAACGGGCGGTGAGGCTATCCTCAGGTGAACCTCTTTTACCCCCGCCCTTTTCAGCATATTTACTATCCTGCGGGATGTTGTTCCTCTTACCAAAGAATCATCTATAACTATTATCCTTTTTCCTTTAAGTACACTTCTGTTCGGGCTGAGTTTCATAAGCACCTTTATATTACGCAGGTCGTCCGTTGGTTCTATGAAGCTTCTGCCAACATAGTGGTTTCTTATAAGCCCCATTTCAAAGGGGATGCCCCTTTCCTCTGCGTAACCGAGGGCGGGTACAACACCCGAATCCGGTACCGGAACAACCACATCCCCATCTACATCGTCTTCCCTTGCAAGCTGTCTGCCCAGCTCTTTTCTTATACCATAGACTTCCTCTCCGAATATAAAGCTGTCCGGTCTTGCAAAGTATATGTGTTCAAATATGCACATGGCGGTTCTTTCTTTATGAGGAAACCTGTATCTTCTTATTCCGGATCTATCCGCTATAAGTATCTCACCCGGTTTTATCTCACCGAGGAATTCACCTTCAAGGATGTCAAAGGCACAGCTCTCGGATGAGAACAACAATGCACCTTCTTTTTTGCCTATGGTAAGAGGTCTGAATCCGTAGGGATCCCTTACCGCTATAAATTTGTCTTCATGGAGAATCAGTAAACTGTAGGCGCCCTTTGCCTCCTTCATCATGTAAAATATGCGAGGGAGTATATGACGGTCCTGAATATGTATGTCAATACCTTCCGGAACATACTGACCCTCATCCATAAGGAGTAAAAACATTTCTGTATCGGAGCTATATCTCGGCTTTATACCCTTGGCTTCAAATCTTTCCCGAAGGGAAATGTAGTTAACGA
>WFWF01000165.1 GCA_015491275.1 Aquificales bacterium
ATGCCTTTTACCTATGCGGGGTTTATGGTAGGTGCTTTGGCACTTAGTGGGATCTTTCCCTTTGCTGGGTTCTTTTCAAAGGACAGGATAATAGGCAGTGTTTTGGAGGAGAGTGTATTTTGGGGTATTGTTGGTTTGGGGGGAAGTTTTCTGACAGCGTATTACATATTTAGGGAAGGTTTTATGGTGTTTCATGGTGAGGAGAGGTTTAGGGGTGAGTATGGGGATGTGCATGAGGTAGGGAAGGTGATGGTTATACCTATGGTAGTGCTTGGTGTTTTGAGTGTTGTTTCTGGTTTTGCTGGTGGTTGGTATAGTGGTGTTATGGGTGATGTGAGGCATGTGCATTTGAGTGTTGCTGTTGGTTCTGTTGTTGTTGGTCTTTTGGGCATAGGTGTTGCTTATGTTGTTTTTGTGAAGAGGGTTTTGTCTCCTGAGTCTTTGTATGAGTCTTTGAAGCCTGTTCATGCTCTCTTTCAATCCCAGTTCTTCACTGAGTTCTTCTACCATAAAGTCCTGGCATGGGGGTACTTCCTGCTTTCAAAGGCAATTTATTTTGTCGTAGAGAGGGCTTCAATAGACGGCTCTGTGAACATGTCCGCTGAGATTGTTTCAAATCTTGGTAGGATAACTTCCCTTCTGCAGGGAGGAAAGTTGAATGTTTACCTTCTTGCCTTGAGTATAGGGCTTACCGCCCTTATAATACTCCTCTGGAGCTTGGCGTAGGAGGCTTGAAATGGAGAATATATTGACATTGATGATCTTTTTACCGCTTATAGGTGCTTTGCTGATAGGTATAATAAGGAATCCTCAAGCTTCAAAGATTATTTCTCTTGTTTTCTCCTTCGTTACATTCTTACTTTCCTTAGTACTGCTTGCAAACTTTGATTTCAATAAGGAAGGTTTCCAGTTTGTGAAAAAGATTAACTGGATAAATTCCCTTGGCATTTCCTACCACATAGGTATTGACGGTATGGCTCTTTTACTCATTGTTATGACTACCTTTCTCTTTTTCTGTGCCTTCGTCTGGTCGTGGAGGATAGAGGACAGGGTTGCCCTCTATCACGCTCTATTCCTTATGCTTGAAACCGCGTGCGTAGGTGTCTTTTCCGCTCTTGACTTCTTCTTGTTCTACATATTCTGGGAAGGGATGCTCATTCCCATGTACTTCATCATAGGCTTCTGGGGTCACGAAAGGAAGGTTTACGCTGCAAATAAATTCTTTATATACACCTTCTTCGGAAGCCTGTTTTTGCTTCTCGGTCTTGCCACAATAATAGTTTACGGTGTAGTATCAAAGGGTGTGTTTACCTTTGATTATATAACCCATCTTAAATACATAGATTATCCGAGATGGGTTGAACTCCTTGCCTTCTTACTCTTCGGTATAGGTTTTGCGGTAAAGGTTCCCATGTGGCCCTTCCACACTTGGCTTCCCGATGCCCACGTTGAAGCTCCCACCGCAGGTTCAATGATACTTGCAGGGGTTTTGCTTAAAATGGGAACCTTCGGTTTTGTAAGGTATTCCTTGGGTCTGTTCCCAGAAGCTTCGGAATTCTATATACCTCTTATTTTCTTGCTAAGTGTCATAGCGGTAATATATGCGGCTATGATGGCTATAGCACAGACTCATATAAAGAGACTGATAGCATATTCATCCATAAGTCACATGGGTATTGTAACCTTGGGAACCTTTGCTCTGACTGAGGAGGGTATAAACGGTGCTATATACATGATGATAGCCCACGGTCTTTCTTCCGCGGCACTGTTTATGGGGGCAGGTTTTATTTACGATAGGATTCATTCCTATGAAATAAAGAATCTGGGTGGTCTTGCAAGGTATGTACCCGTTTTTGCGGTCCTGTTTATGATAAGCGGTCTTGCGTCCATAGGTTTGCCCGGTCTTGCGGGATTTGTGGCGGAATTTCTCGTCCTTTTGGGAACTTACAAAAACCACCCTGTTTGGGCACTTATAGCGGGTACCGGCATGATTCTCGGCGCCGCTTACTTCCTATATATGTATAAGAAGGTAATGCTTGAGGAGGAGAGGATAAGCGATGCGGTCAGGGAAAAATGGATGAAACTTAAGGATGTTGAGATACATCACCTAATACCCTTTGTTATGATAATTGCATCTGCTTTCTTGCTCGGACTTTACCCATATCCCTTCGTAAAAATAATAGGACACACATCCCAGTTAATCCTCGGAGGTTAAATAGATGGTTTTTAATATTAACGCTGTACTCCCAGAACTTATCCTCTCCGCAGGAATTCTCCTTATATTCTTCCTTGATCTGATAAAGGAAAGAATCAATCTGTCCATACTTTCCCTTGCGGGATTTATAGTCTGCATACTTTCTGCCCTTTCTACCTTCCATGTTAGATATCCCGCATCCGCCTTTTTTAACGGCTTTAAGGTCGGTTCCGCGGAATTGGTGGCTAAGATGCTTATATACCTTGTAACTTCCCTTGTATTTCTGGCACTTTATGACTTTTATAAAAGGAAAGGTTCCGAGTACGGTGAAACCGTTTATATAATCCTTACTTCCGCCTTGGGATTGTCCTTTATGCTTTCTTCAACGAATCTTGCAATTATATTCGTAGGTCTTGAACTTTCATCAATAAGCCTATATATAGCAATAGCCCTTTACAGGAAGGAGTACTTTTCAAAGGAAGGTGCTTATAAATACTTGGTTATGGGTGCGATAAGCACATCCATGTTTGCCATAGGTACTGCCTTTGTTTATCTTGCCATAGGAACTATGAACATAACTTCTCCCCAAGGCTTCAATCCCATAATATCCTTGGGTGTATCCTTTCTCATATTTGCCCTTGCCCTTAAGATTTCTTCTGTACCCTTTCATTTCTGGACACCCGATGCATACGCAGGGGCACCCACTCCTGTAACAGCTTATATAGCAACGGTACCCAAAATAGGTTACTATTTCCTTCTTGCAAAGCTGACCCTCTTGCTTTTCCCTTCTTTCAAGGAATGGTACATACTAATAGGGGTTCTCGCGGTAATTACCATGTTTTACGGAAATATAACGGCTTACGCACAAAAATCAGTAAAAAGACTTTTTGCCTATTCTTCAATAGCCCACGCTGGTTACTTCCTTACCGCATTTACATCAACAGATAAATTCCTGATGACTTCAGCCTTGTTCTATGTATTTGTCTATTCCTTGGCAACCCTCGGTGTCTTTACTATACTGTCCATCCTTGATAAAGAGGAAGGCTGGAGGAATCATTTTGAAGAGTTCAAAGGACTATTTTATAAAAGACCCTTCCTTGCTATAAATCTTGCCCTTTTCCTTTTTGCACTCATAGGCATACCCCCGATGGCTATGTTTGTAGGTAAGTTAGGTATATTCATAGGTCTTGTAAGTAAGGAGATGTGGATACTCGGATTTTTATTTGCTATTGCAAGCCTTATATCCGCAGGATATTACCTCAAGCTTATAGTTTATATGTTCCTTGAAAAAGGAGAGGGAGAAGTTAAGTCACCCGTATCGGTGGGTGAGATGTTAACCATAAACACTTGTTCCCTTCTTACCTTAGTCTTCGGTATATATCCCAAGCCCCTATTTGATATAATACTGAGAAGCATTTAATGGGTAAGCTTTTTATCCTTTCCGCTCCTTCCGGTACGGGAAAAACGACGGTAGCCAGAACTTTACTCTCTTCCGTGGATAATGTCAGGAGGGTGGTAACTGTAACCACAAGGGAGAAAAGGCCCTTTGAAAGGGAAAATGTGGACTACATATTTATAAGCGTTGAGGAGTTCAAAAAGAAGATAGAGAGGGGGGAATTTTTAGAATATGCAGAGGTTTACGGTAACTACTACGGTACTCCAAGGGATCAGATTGAGATGAACATGAAAGAGGGTATTGACTCTCTTTTAATCATAGATGTCCAAGGAGCTTACAGGGTAAAAAGGGAAATGCCTTCCGCGGTAACCATATTTCTTATACCCCCGTCCATTGAAGAGCTTAAAAGGAGAATGATAAACAGAGGATATAAGGATAAAAATATGGATCTGAGGTTGTCAACCGCCTTAAGAGAAATACCGTGCTTGAGATTCTTTGATTATGTGGTTATTAACGATTTTCTAAACTCAGCGGTGGAGAGAATTAAGAGTATCATATACGCGGAAAGATTGAAGAGGGAATCCTTTATAAGGGATATTGACAAATACTATCTTGACGGTAAAATAATTGATCTTATCAAAGGAGGTGATTGTTATGTCCGCCAGACCGAGGATAGAGAAAGCAATGAAACAGGTTGATTCCAAATATAAGCTTGTTCACGCAGCGGTTAAAAGAACACTTCAATTGTTGAATGAGGGTGAGGATTTCTTTGTGAGGGGCAAGACGGAGCTGAGTAAAAAGACATTTCAGGCTATAGAAGATATTGCGGAAGGGAAGGTTAAGGTAATCACCCTTGAACCCAAGGAAGTTGAGGAGGAGGGTGAGCTTCAAGAAAGCGGTAAATAAAGAATATAATAGTTAGAGGTGCCTGCTATTATATTTTGTTAATGGCTGATCCCTTTTTTCTTAAAAAGGGCAGAATAGAGGAGGTAGTTTTAGAAACAGAAGATGTAAAAAGGTTTCTAATAAGTGTAGATGGCTTCGGGGAATTTAAACCGGGACAATTCAATATGCTTTATGTGTACGGTCAAGGGGAGGTTCCCATATCCATAAGTTCAATAAGGAGTGATCTTATAGAGCATACGGTAAGACTCGTTGGAGATGTTACAGAGGATCTTTTCAATCTCAGAGAGGGAGATATACTGGGGTTGAGGGGACCTTTCGGCTCTCACTTTCCTATTGAGAAATTCAATGGCTTTAACATAATACTTGTAGCGGGAGGATTGGGACTTGCGGACATAAAACCGGTTACTGAATATATTTTGCGTAACAGGGATTATTACGGTAGAGTTTACCTTCTTGTGGGTTCAAAAACTCCCGCTTCTCTCATTTATAAAGGCGAGTTTGAAAGGTGGAAGGAAAAAATTGATCTTTTAGTAACGGTTGACAGGCCCGAAGAAAACTGGAAGGGTCATACGGGTCTTGTTACCCGATTGTTTGACTTAATTGAAATTGATCCTCAAAAGAGCGTGGCTATGATGTGCGGTCCAGAGGTAATGATGGTTTCCGCTTCGGAGATTCTTATTGAGAGGAATTTTTCACCCTATAAGATCTTCATATCCATGGAAAGACACATGAAATGTGCGGTTGGGACATGCGGACATTGTCAGTTCGGTCCTTACTTTGTGTGTAAAGACGGTCCTATATTTGCCTATTCCAAAATGAGGTACTTATTGAAGGTGAAAGAGTTATAAGAGAGAAATTGGCATATAAGTTGCAATATAAAGGGGAGGAGGAAATGAATGAAGATAGTTATTGTCGGTAACGGTATTGCGGGCACTTCCCTTGTTGAACATATATTGAACGAGTCTGAAGATAGGGATCTAAGAATACAGGTTTTCGGAGATGAAAAATTTATAGGGTACAACAGGATACTTATAACGGAGGTTTTGGCGGGAAAAAAGCTTTTAAGTGATATATACATAAAGCGTTGGCAGTGGTATGAGGAAAAGGGTGTAAGGCTTGAAATTGGAAAGAGGGTTGATAGGATATTCCCGAGGAAAAAGGTTCTCGTAACGGAAGACGGGGAGCTTTACAGCTACGACAAGATAGTTATTGCAAAGGGAAGCAAACCCTTTATCCCGCCTTCCATAAAGGGTACAAATAAAAAGGGAGTTTTTACTTACAGGACCGCCAAGGATGTATTTGACATTCTTGATTATGCGCGCGTTTCAGAAAGGGCTGTTGTTATAGGCGGAGGACTGTTAGGTCTTGAAGTGGCAAAGGC
>WFWF01000166.1 GCA_015491275.1 Aquificales bacterium
CCATTTTATTTCCTCAATTAAAACCGATAAGGCTTGACGAAGAGGGAAATATCTATGATTACTCCGCTTTGGCGGAAAGGGGACTGAGTGTCAATACTCAAGGACAATTATATGATGTAAATACGGGAAGGATAGTGAAAAATGCGGATAAGAATGAGTTTATAGTAGGAAGGATATAATAAGCTATTAACCTACACTACCATATATATCATCCACTCTCGAATATATCATCAAGCTTTTTTTCAAGCCTTGCAGACATATCCTCCACATTCGCATTAAGCTCTTTAAGTTCCTTGAGTATTTCATTCACATTTGCATTAAGCTCTTTAAGTTCCTTAAGTATCTCAAGAAGTATTTCATCCCTGTTTTTAGGTGCTTCCATTTTTACTTCCCTCCTTTCTTCTGATGCCGGAGGGGGTTCTGTAAAATATTCCCCAAGAAAACCGCTAAGAAATTCCATTACCGCTTTATCTTTTTCCTTAGCTGTTCTCTTCTTCTCCTCCTCACTGAGTTTTTCTACATTTTCACCCCCGCTAAAAAACTTCATACCTCTTCCCCCGGTTGTTTAAATATAAATCCTTTGTTCTTTTATGTAAAGTTTTTTTTACCCCCCTTTCCCCTCATTCCAAAAATCACTTTTCTGTCATTCCAAAATCTGCAAACAATAGACAAAATAGGATAATAGAAAGACAATTAGGGCTTAGATTAAGTGAAAAACCGTTTTAACCATAATCCGATCCCAATTTATCTTTCATGTGTCCATTTTTAACTGTTGATGTTGATATGTGGAATAATAGGGATGTACTTTGTGGAATGATGGGGATATACTTTAATTAAATGATGGAGAAGGTGTATTTTGTTGAGGATGGTTTGGGTTATGGGGAAAGGTTTGTTTTGAGTTATCTATCTGCACGTAAAAATGGGAGCAGAAGTTTTATCTATGATGGAATAGGTGGGTTGGCAGAGGAGATGAATGTATCCAGAAAAGTTTTGTCTTCCTATTTTCAATCCCTTGAGAAGAAAGGTTGCATAAAGCTTGAAAAAATATGGACGAGAAAAAAACTCGTGATAACATCCGTAAAACTGAATCTCAAAGGCGGAAAGTGGATCAAAGTTCCTGCGAGTTTTTTGTATGCAGGAAGTTTAAAAGAAAGAGGCTTACTTCTTACAATAGTTGCTAATCATAAACTGGTAGGTTTCGGAAGCAGGAAGCTGAAAAAGACTTCTTTTCTTCTTAAGGAGTGGGTGAATTATGATATCAGATCTACCGCAACCCTGCGTAAGTTTCTAAAATCGCTTCAAAGCAAAGGTTTCATTCTAATAGAAAAAACCAAACCCTTCTACGTAGTGAGGGTTATAATTTGAAAGTCCCGTCCACAGTTTTCAAGATAGGGCTTTCCGCCAGCGCTGTAGGGCTTTTTGCTTATCTCTACCTTCTCAAAAACAGGGAATATGAAGTATGCATTACCTACTCCGCTCTTTCTGCAAAACTGAATGTTTCACATACCATACTTGTAAAACTGATTAAAAACCTTGAAAGGAAAGGACTTCTTTCCATTGTCAAAAGATACTTCCGATACAAAAACAGCTTCTCACACAGAAATTGTTACCGCCTCATTGCACCCCTGAATGATGATCCGCATCTTCCCGTAAGAGAAGTAATTTCCCTACCACTGTCCCTTGATGAAAAAGGACTCCTTCTGTATCTCCTGTACATAGCGGGGGAAGAAGGAAACACCTTTATGACAAAAAATGAAATACTCTCTAATTTTAAACCAAAACCCTATAAAGCTTTTAAATCCCTTTGTGATAAAGGATATATAAAAATATCACGAACAGGTGTGATAGTTCAAAATTTTCTTAAAGATAACAAATAAACAAAGCGGTTACAAAACAGAGCGGATCTTGTTACATATACCTTGACATATTGTACAAAGTATGTTATACTTTAACACATCAAGACAACATGAGAGGGGTAATTTAGTGATGGTGGTGAAAGTCGGGATAGATCTCGGGTACGGTTATGTGAAGGTTTATCCGGGTGAGGAGAAGTTCAGGTCAAGTGTTTATCCTCATGTTTCAAGGTACGGTATAGAGGAAAAAAAAGGTATAGTGACGGTGGATGGGGAGACCTTTGAGATAGGGAGAGCAAGAAGCGTGGAGTTGAGGACAAAGAGTTTTCAAGGATCAGCGGAATGGAAAGCTTTACTTCTTTGGGCTTTAAGGAATGTAACCTTACCTTTGAAAGCGGTAATGGGACTTCCCGTAAGTCTTTCTGCAAAGGATATGAGAAAGAGAATTGAGGAAATGCTTGTGGGTATTCACACCCCGGTAATTGACGGTGAGGTTAAGGAGATTAAGATTACGGAAGTTAAGGTTGTTCCTCAGGGTATGGGTGTTTTGTATGATTACTTCATTGAGAACGGAAGGTTAGTAAAGGAAAGAACCAAAGAAAACATAGTTGTTATAGATATAGGCTTTTACACTACGGATATTCTTGTTTACAGACACGGAGAGATACTTGAAGACAGGTGTACTTCCTATGAGATAGGTGCGGGTTGGCTTTATGAAAAAATTAGGGAGGAGCTGAAGGCGAAGTATTCCTATCCGTCTTTATCCCTTAAGGAAGTTGAAGAGTATTTTGAGAGGGGGTATTTCCCTTATGAAGGTAGAAGGATTTACATAAACAAAGAGGAGAAAATCAGGGAGTTCAAGAACAGGCTTATAAAGGAGTTAAGGGCACATGAGGAAGATTTGAAACTTGCGGATACGGTACTTTGGGCGGGTGGAGGTTCCCTTCTACTCGGTGTTCCCTGTGTTGACAAGCCCGAATTTGCCAATGCGAGGGGATTTTTCAAATTTGCGGGTATATGTTTTGGGGGTTAAATGGTGAGGCAAAAACAAAGGTGGATCCCCGTGAATCTTATAAAAAGGGCGGAGGAGTTGGCGGAATATATAAGAAAGGGTCAAGAAAGAGGTGAATTCTATCAATATCCCATCAATGTGAAGTCCTCTCAACTTTTGGTCATGGCTATTGCTATAGGTCTTAAGAAGATAGCGGAAGATGTCGGGTATGTATCTTCCGGTGTTCGGAAAGACAGCAAAGCGGAAAAAAGTAAAAACGAAGAAGTTTCAAGGGAAGATAAAGATTTTCTTGAAAAACTGATGGGAGGTTATGAAAGGTGAGTAATGAAAAGCCCTTTTACACACTTAAAGAACTTGCGGAAATGTTCGGTATAAAACCCAAAAGCATGTATAATCTTGTATATACGGGGAAACTTCCTGCAAGGAAGTGGGG
>WFWF01000167.1 GCA_015491275.1 Aquificales bacterium
CTATAAAGATGACAGTATCCTTGATATTTCTGAGAGTAAAATAAAGATCGGCATCAAACATCTTCTGAGTCGTATTTTCCCTCATTCCCACCTTTCCGAAGGCGGACCCCCTATTCTTAGCCAACTTTTCAAGATCAACAACGGGGAAACCTTCCCTTTCCATATCCCTCAACAACGCGGTTTTCCCCACACCAGTCCTGCCCGTCAACACAATAAATTTTTTTTCTTTAATAATCCTCTTCATATCCTCAAGAATATATCTTCTGAATGCACGATAACCGCCTTCAAGCCTTATCACCCTGATGCCCGCTCCAGACAGGAAAGAACACATAGCCACACTTCTCATCCCTCCCCTCCAACAATAGACGACAATTTGTTTCCCTCTATTCTCAAGTTCTTTAAACTTTCTGTAAAGATGGTATAATTTGGGAGAAACAAGCTTTATACCTTCCTCTTTGGCAGTCTCTTGACCCTTTAATCTGTAAACCTCCCCTATGAATCTCTTCTCCTCATCATCAAACAAAGGTATGTTCATAGCACCGGGTATGTGAAATTCTTCATATTCTGAAGGACTTCTTATATCAACGAGCAAAAATTTTTCAAAATCTTTAATAAGCTCTTCAGGGGTAATTTCCCTGAACATTTACCTTATTATCTGATTCAAAACAACCCTCACCCCCTTAGTACCCGCAACCACATTAACCTGCCCTACAAGATCTCCTTCTTGACTTTCCGCAAACTTGCTTTTACTCAATCGGGCTTTCAATATAAGCATACCCCTTATCATCCTCGTTTCATCTATTTTATGCTTCTCGGATATCCTGAACTTGTAAGGAAGCTCCGGATCCTCTACATTAAGAACCGCTATAGGCATAGGTATATTGGGATCGCTGAGACTTATTATCAGGTATTTCTTGCCTTCGGGAATCTTATCTTTCAGATTATCATCCACTACAATAATGCCCTCCACAAATTGATTTTTGTATTGTTCTATATCTATACCCGGTGGTAATTTTTGGCATCCTAAAGACAAAATAATTACAATAAACAATGTTCTAAGCACATTCCTTCTCATGACCCTATATTATACCTATAATAATATTCTAAGGTACAGCGGGCGTAGCTCAGAGGTGGAGCACCTGCTTCCCAAGCAGGAGGTCGCGGGTTCGAATCCCGTCGCCCGCTCCAATAATATTTATTGCAACTTGTGTCTTTTTGTAAGATAATAAGATAGATTTTTCGGGGTACAACATGGGACAAAGAAAAATACACATAACTGATGTATCTTTAAGGGACGGCATACAAAGCCTCTTAGCTACAAGAGTAAGAACGGAAGACATGATTGAAGTATTAAAGATTTTAGATAAGTGCGGTTTTTGGTCCCTTGAGATATGGGGAGGAGCCACTTTTGATGTTTGCCTCAGATATTTAAAGGAGGATCCGTGGCGGAGACTCAGAAAGTTTAAGGATGTGGTTAAGAATACAAAATTGGAAATGCTTCTGAGAGGCCAAAATATAGTAGGCTACAAACATTACCCGGATGATGTGGTTGAGGCTTTTGTAAAAAAGGCTATTGAAAACGGAATAGAGGTATTCAGAATATTTGATGCACTTAACGATGTAAGAAATATGAAAAAGTCCATAGAGGTTGCTAAGAAAGAAGGTGCAATAGTAAAGGGTGTTTTATCTTACGCTATAAGTCCAGTACACACAGTTGAATATTATGTAAGTGTAGCAAGAGAACTGGTAAATTTAGGGGTTGATATAATTTCCATAAAGGATCAAGCTGGTCTTCTATCTCCCAAGGTATCCTACGATCTTGTTTCTGCTTTAAAATCCGAGTTTAAATTACCGGTTCACCTTCATACTCAAACAACAGCGGATTTGGCGGAGATGGCTCAACTTAAGGGAGTTGAAGCGGGAGCGGATATGATAGATACATGCTTTTATTCCCTGTCATGCCAAACTTCCCATCCACCAGGTGAAACCATGATCTATATTCTGAGAGAATTCGGCTACGAAGTTGATATAGACGAAAAGCTGTATAA
Organism: Aquificales bacterium; assembly: GCA_015491275.1. Classification (GTDB taxonomy): domain Bacteria; phylum Aquificota; class Aquificia; order Aquificales; family Aquificaceae; genus WFWF01. The sequence goes on from WFWF01000167.1 coordinate 2,049, forward strand.
AGAAGCTGGGGATCTTATGAAATCTATAAGAGGTAAATATAAAAAATACGATGTACTCCCCCCTTATCCTGATGTAAATGTTTTAATACATCAAATACCTGGAGGAATGATAACAAACTTCATAAATCAGCTGAAGGAACAAAATCTTGAAGATAAACTTGAAGAGGTCCTTGAAGAAGTCACAAGGGTCAGGGAAGATCTTGGCTATCCTCCCCTTGTAACACCCACAAGTCAGATAGTCGGTACACAGGCTTTTTTAAATGTTATACACGGTGAAAGATACAAGGTTGTAACACGGGAGACAAAGGATTATGTAAGGGGGCTTTATGGTAAGCCTCCCGCTCCCATAAAGGAGGAGATAATAAGGAAAATCCTCGGAGATGAAGAAACGATATATGATAAAAGACCTGCGGATTTGCTTGAACCGTGTATGGATAAAATAGGAGAAGAAGCTATAGAAGCAGGGGCAAAAACAGAGGAAGATATTATAACTTATGCCATACTTCCTGTTGTTGCAAAGGAGTTCTTTGAGTGGAGGGAAAAGGCGGAGAAGGGAGAGGTGCCTTCTGTTACCGTTGAAGAAAGTGTAACGGAAGAATGTAACGAAAAAGCACCGGTTGAGTTCACAATAACTGTTCACGGAGAACAATATCATGTTCAGATAGCGGGAAGAGGAGAGGCAACACCCGAGGGAAGAACTTTCTTTATAAGGCTTGACGGTCAGCTTGAAGAGGTTATGTTACAACCCATAAGAGAAATAGAAAGTAAGGGGGCTCCATTCGGAACCTTACCGGAAGGTTCCCTCGTAAAGCCCAAGAGACCCAAGCCACGCACCCTTGGGGATGTAGCATCTCCTATTTCCGGTAAAGTGGTAAACATAAAGGTATCAAGGGGTCAGAAGGTTAAGGAGGGAGATGTCCTGTTAGTTGTGGAAGCAATGAAGATGGAGAATGAAATCCACAGCCCAGTTGACGGAGAGGTTGAGGATATACTCGTAAATGTAGGAGAATCTGTAAATCCCGATGAAGTTCTGATAAGGATAAAACCGGAATTTGATAAATGAAGGTAACATTAGCACTTCCGAAGGGAAGGCTGTTCAAAGAATCCGTAGATCTTCTCATAGGTAAAGGTATTCTTAGGGAGAGAATAGAAGAAGGCAGGAAACTTATAATTGAAAAGGATAAATTAAAGATAATCCTCGCTAAGCCCTTTGATGTTCCTGTATATGTTGAAGAAGGTGTAGCGGATGCAGGTATAGTAGGCAGGGATGTTTTACTTGAAAAAAGACCGAGGGTTTATGAGTTAGGAGATCTCGGAATAGGTAAGTGTAAAATAGTTGTTGCGGGAAAGGAAACCGACAGGGAGAAGTATAAAACATCCCCCTATATAAGGGTTGCCACAAAATATCCAAATTTGACAAAATCTTTCTTTGAAAAAAAGAATATAAAGGCGGGGATAATACACCTGAACGGGTCCGTTGAGCTTGCGCCCATATTGGGACTTTCCGATTACATAGTTGATCTCGTTCAAACGGGAAAAACCCTCAAGGAAAATAATTTAACCATCATAGAAGAAATAGATGAATCAACCGCTGTACTTATAGGAAATAGAGTTTCTTTTATCACTAAAAGGGAATTTATAGTAGATATTATCTATAAGATCTTTTCCATTTAAGGGTTAGGTGCCTGAGAACCGGGAATCAGGAACAAAATGTGTTCAAATAATTAGATTCCACAGTTCTCAGGCTCAACCCATGTCTACTACCCCCTATCCCAAGAAGGGACTCGGGGGTTACTTTGAAGAAAA
>WFWF01000168.1 GCA_015491275.1 Aquificales bacterium
TCGGTACATTCGTCGGTATAGTAGGTCCAAGATTTCCTACCATTTACACACTTAAGTTGGTGGAGGATCTGTGTATTGAACTTGTCAGGGCTGGGGTGTTTACAGTTTCTGGTGGGGCAAGAGGTGTTGACAGCAAAGTTCATGAAACCACTGTAAGGGAAGGGGGATACACCGTTTGGGTGGCTGGTACGGGTTTATTAAATGTGGATGTTTCTTTGCAGAAGAAGGTTATTGAAGGAGGTTCGGTAATAATTTCTGAATTTGATCCCCTTGAGAGAGGCAGTAAGTATTCTTTTTCCGTAAGAAACAGGATAATAAGCGCTATAAGTGATTTTGTGGTTATTCCGGAGGCTGGTAAAAAGAGTGGTTCCCTTATAACAGCTAAGTATGCTGTAAGGCAGGGAAAAAGGATTTTTGTTCATATAGGTATGGGAAGGTCAGACAGATGGCAGGGGTGTTATGTATTATTGAAAGAAGGCAAGGCTGAGATATTCAAGGATCCTTCGGATATCAGAGAGCTTATATCACCTTCGGTTGTTATAGAGGAAGGTAAGGAGGAGAAAAAAGGAATTTCCGAGGAAGACATTTTGTCCCTTCTTGAAACTCCTAAAACTTTTGATGAGCTTTTGATTGAGACCAATATGGGAAGGGAGGAGCTAATGGGTCTTTTAAGCGTGCTTGAGATAGAGGGTAAAATATCACGCTTCGGTATATATTACATGTATAATAATTAACCGCGGTAACTGATGGATCAGTCAGAGACCAAACTCAGACTCCTTGAAGCGGGAAAAAAGGTCATATATACCAAAGGTTATCACAGGGCTCGTGTTTCTGATATAACCAAGGAAGCAAACCTCGGTCACGGTACCTTTTACTTGTACTTTAGCAGTAAGAAGGATATTATGATAGAGCTTGCGAGTATTACCATAAATAAAGTTATTGAGGATATGAACAGGGGTATAACCCTTGCAAAGGAGGGTAATATTGAAGAGGCAAAAAGAATCATATTGTGCGAACCCATAAAGACCGCAGTGGAAAACAGGGAGCTTGCAAAAATCTTTTACTTTGAAGCCATGTGCGGTGATGAAGACTTTCAGAATTTTTATAAAGCATCAAAGAGAACCTTATTTGAAAAGGCTAAGGAAACCTTGGAGGTTTTGGATGTCCCGAATCCTGACATATATGCCCATATACTTATAGGTCTTTCAAGGCATCTCATTGAACTTTTAATACTTGAGGAAATTGATATAGGTCCTATATGGGAAAAAGCCTTAAGGGAACTGCGTATTGTGTGAATCCTCTAACAAATCGTTATAATATAATACATGTATAACGAACAGATAAGTGAAGGATTAACATTTGACGATATCTTACTGTTACCAGGCTATTCCGAGGTTCTTCCCCACGAGGTAGATACATCCACTCTTTTGACAAGAGCAATAAAAATAAATATTCCCATAGTTTCCGCTGCTATGGACACGGTTACGGAAGCACGCTTGGCTATAGCCCTTGCGAGGGAAGGGGGAATTGGAATCATTCATAGGAACATGAGCATTGAAGATCAAGCTAAGGAGGTGGAAAAAGTTAAAAAATCCGAGAGCGGTATGATTCTGAATCCCGTAACCGTAGAACCGGACACCACTGTAAAAAAAGCGATGGAAATTATGGAAAGATACAGGATTTCCGGAGTTCCCGTTGTTGAAAAAGACGGAAAGCTTGTTGGAATATTAACTAACAGAGACTTAAGGTTTATAAAGCCAGCGGATTATTTAAAGCCCGTTTCATTGTTTATGACAAGGGACAATCTCATAGTAGCGGAGGAGAAGATAACACTTGAGGAAGCTACGGAGATATTTCAGAAGTATAAAATAGAAAAACTACCCATAGTTGATAGGGAGGGCAGGATAAAGGGACTTATAACCATAAAGGACATAATAAAGCGTAAGCAGTATCCCAATGCGTGTAAGGATGAGATAGGCAGGTTAAGGGTAGGTGCTGCGGTCGGGACAGGACCAGACACCATGGAAAGGGTATCCGCCCTTGTTGAAACTGGTGTTGATGTTATTGCGGTGGATACCGCACACGGACATTCCAAGAGGGTTCTTGATACTATAAAAGCTATAAAGAAGGAGTATCCGGATCTCCAAGTTATAGGGGGTAATGTGGCAACCTATGAAGGTGCAAAGGCAATTATAGATGCGGGAGCGGATGCTGTAAAGGTGGGAGTAGGTCCGGGATCAATATGCACCACGAGGATTGTTGCGGGCGTGGGTGTTCCTCAGCTTACAGCAATAAGGGAAGCTTTCAGGGCTTGTAAGGAAGAGGGTGTTCCCATAATAGCCGACGGTGGTATAAGATATTCGGGTGATATTGTAAAGGCTTTGGCTTTCGGGGCAAACTGTGTTATGCTCGGAAATCTGCTTGCGGGAACGGACGAGGCACCGGGCGAGCTTATCTATTATCAGGGAAGGGCTTACAAGGTATATAGGGGTATGGGATCCCTTGGTGCTATGGTAAGCAGGATGTCTGCGGACAGATACGGACAAGAGAGTGCTGAAAAATTTGTTCCGGAAGGTATAGAAGGAAGGGTTCCTTACAAAGGTCAGCTTAAGGAGGTTATCTTTCAGCTTGTGGGTGGGTTAAGATCCGGCATGGGTTATGTAGGTGCAAGGAATATAAAGGAACTTCAAGAGAAGGCTAAGTTTGTTAAGATAAGCTATGCAGGATATAGGGAATCACATGTTCATGATGTAATCATTACGAAGGAGGCACCAAACTACTGGCTTGAATAAAGGAAATAAAGTATAAGGGCGGTGAGTATTCCGCCCA
>WFWF01000169.1 GCA_015491275.1 Aquificales bacterium
AAATAAAGGAGTATGACAAAAAGTATAAACATGATGTGCTTGCCTTTGTATCAGCTATAAATGACCAAATAGGGAAGGATAGCAGGTACTTCCACATGGGTGTAACATCATCGGACATTATTGACACAGCATTCGCACTTCTTATAAGGGAAGCAATAGATCTGCTTTTGAAAGATATAAGTGAAGTAATGGACATACTGAAAGAACTTTCATACCGTTACAAGAATACAATCATGATGGGTAGAACACACGGCGTTCACGCTGAACCGACGACCTTCGGTATAAAGATGGCAAGCTGGTATGATGAGATGAAAAGAAACAGAGAACGGCTTGAAAGGTGCAAAGAAGTTATATCCTACGGAAAGATATCGGGAGCGGTGGGCACTTACTCAAATGTTGATCCGGAAGTGGAAAGGATAGCCCTTGATTACTTGGGGCTTAAAATAGAGCCAGCCTCAACCCAGATAGTACACAGGGACAGACATGCGGAAGTAATGACAACCTTAGCTATCATAGCCTCTTCTCTTGAAAAATTTGCAACAGAAATAAGACATCTTCAGAGAACGGAAGTTCTTGAGGTGCAGGAACCTTTCTCTAAGGGTCAAAGGGGATCATCGGCAATGCCCCATAAAAAGAACCCCATTCATTCAGAGAGGATATGCGGCTTAGCAAGGGTAATCCGTTCCTTTTCCATTACATCCCTTGAAAATATACCTCTTTGGCACGAAAGAGATATATCCCACTCATCCGCGGAAAGGATAATATTCCCCGACGCCTTTATAGGTCTTGATTACATGCTGAATCTGTTTATGGACATAATGAAAGGTATAAGAGTTTATGAAGATAACATGCTTAGAAATATGAAGGTTTCATGTAATCTCTTCTTTTCTTCAAAGTTACTCGTTGAACTCATGAAAAGGGGAATGGAGAGGGACAAAGCCTACGACATTGTGCAGAAACTGGCAATGGAAAGCTGGGAAAAAAGGAAAGATTTTAAAGAAGTAGTAAAGGGTAGTCAGGAAATAAAAAGTATGTTGTCGGATGATGGTACAGAAAAAATATTTGATCCCGCCTCATTTCTAAAAAACATAGACCATATTTATGAAAAGGTTTTCGGATCAGCTTAAAAGTTCTTCTACCTTATCCCTTACTATACTTGCAACCACTTCCCTTATTATCCCCTGGACATCCACATTAGCAAAAGCTGTTTCAATCTCCTGTCTAATAAGGCTACTTATCATATTTTCATCAATACTTTCCTTAATAACCCTTTTAAGAATACCCTCAAAATCTATACTTTTAACCACCCTCTCTACGATTTCATCCACATTCACATCAACTACCCTTTCCACCGTCCGCTCCGTTGGGGGTAAAGTTACCTCTTCAAAGGGTGTTTTTTCTTCCTTTACCTCTTGCACCTCCTCTTGCATCTCAACCGCTTCCTTTGTTATCTCCTCAATGTTGATATTTTCCATTCCAGACACAGTTTCTATTTGTGGAATTTCCTCTGTCTTTTTCTCCTCAAAAATGTCAGCACCCGCGGGTTGGGAGGCAGTTCTCACTTTTGAAATTGCTTCCTCCACCTTACCCTTTATAAGGTGAACCTCCGCTTCCCTGGAGAGAACATCTTTATTATCAAGGGGTATATTGTCAACACTTATGGGGAAAAGCTCGTCAATCAATATTATGTAAGCCTTTCTGCCGTAATCCGGGTCCTGAGAGAGCTCAATCAATCCCTTCTCCGCTATAACCCCAGATATGGCATCGTATATCACAACAGGAGCGTCACTTCTTTTTTCCAAAGCTTCCTTTGTATTCTTTGCAATTTCAACCTGATACTCCTCACCCAAAACGCTCCTTATATTGTCTATAAGCAAATTATCAAATGATACTACGAGAACCTTGGAACCGCCTTCCTCCCTTTTTTCTGCTACAGGCTCTTCAACAGACGGTAAGGGTTCCGGCTCTTCGGGCAGAGGTATTTCAAACCCTCCGGAAGGTTCATCAATAGAAGTATGCTCTATTACAAACTCCTGAGGTTCGGGAATCTCCTCAAAAGCTTTCTCAACCGACGGCTCTGCCGGTGGGGGTGCTTCCTCTATTCTCTCCACGGACATACCTCCCTCAATAATACCCTTTACCTTATCAACCTCGTCTTCTCTGGACAACCTTACTTTGTTGGGTGCAAGAATATTACCCATATCAACGGGAAAAAGCTCATCAACAAGAATTATAAACTGAGCATCTCCGAATCTCTGCTTGTACATATTGTTAATGTCTTCCTCAGAGAGGGCACCTGATATCGCATCGTAGATAACGAAATCAACCTCGGTACGCACAGTTTTGATGGCTTCCTCTCCATTCTTCACTTCAATTATCTCGTGAGTGGGCAACAAGCTTTTAAGCTTTTTCACCAAAGCTTTGTCAAAGGAAACTATCAAGATCCTCATTCCACAACCCCTTTTTATAATTTTAAACTAAACATTTTCATTTATATTTATGTTCTTCAAGAAGAGAATCAACTATTTTTTTCATCTGCTCAATGCTCTCCTCCGGTATAATTTTATGAGCAGCTATTGTAAGCTTTAAAGCCTTTAATTTCTTCATGAATTCTTCGTTAACCTTAACACCTTCGTCTTTTTCCTTCGGTCCAGTTTCACCTATCTCCCTCACAAGGGCATAATAAAGAACAATAAAGAGGAGGAAGGAAGAAACAACTGTACCCATTATCACATAATCCTCCACCAAGAATCTAACCAGATTGCTTATACTCATCTTTTTTATATAAACATTTGCCTCATAACCCTTCTCAGCATAACTGCTACCGTTCAGGTCGCTGAAATCTATGTTTGCCCTCCCCATGGAGTTAAATATGTTCCCTTCCTTGTCCCTTGTTATTATTATCGTATATTCTGGATACGTAAGACTTATATTTTCTTCACCCTGTTCCTTCTTAACTATGAATACCGCAATATTTTTAGAAATCTTTTTATCCCTCTCTATAACAAACTTATCAATACCTATGTAAAGGGAAGAAACGAGCAAAGATAATGCCAATAAACCGAGAAGGGTATAAACGAATTTTCTCATCATTTTCCCCCTACCGCAATTTCTTCCACAAGTAAAGAGGGCGAACCGACATTTCCATAAAACTTTATATCGTTACCAATCCCTACTACTTTATTCCATAGTTCACCAATATTTCCCGCAATAGTAACACCCCTCACGGATGACAGTTTCCTGCCTTTCTCATAGAGGATACCTGAAACACCCAAGGAAAAATCACCAGAAACGGGATCGGAAGTGTGTAGACCCATAAGATCAACAATTAATAACACCCTTTCGTACATCCCGATAAGTTCCTCAATATTTTTATCTCCATTTTTAATATATATATTCGTAACGCCTGCGTCAGGTTCATCCATATAACCACGCCTCACCGAATTACCCGTGGGAGCATACCCAGATTTTTTACCTGTATATAGGCTGTGTAAAAATCCCTTAAATACTCCTTTTTCAACTATAATATTTTTCCTTTTTACAAGCCCCTCCGCATCGTAAGAGGATGTAGCGTATCCCTTTTCCAGCGTGCCGTCATCAACTATAGTAATAAGCTCACTGAAAACCTTCTCTCCCAACCTACCTTTAAGGAATGTTTTATCCTTTATTAGGGATGATCCCAGGAATATATCAGAAAAAGTCTCAAGTAACATGGCGGAGCTTTCCCTGAAAAAAATAGCAGGCATTGTACACGCCTCCATTTCCGAAGGATTAAGAATTTCCACTGTTTTAAAAACAACATCCTCGACTATATCATCAATATCCATATCCCTTAGCCTTCTTACACCCCTGTATTCATAGGAGATATTAGAATCATTACCGTCGGATGCAAGGGTGCCCACTATTAAAGAATAAAAGGTTCCTCTCTCTTCAAATTCAACACCGTAAGAGTTCTTATAATACACCTCACTTAAAGTCTCTGTAAACGAAGATTCTCTAACAGACTTAATCCTTTTGTCCTTCTTCTTACACCTTCTTTCCACTTCTATGGGTATATTCTCCTTTTCCTTCAACGGTAGTGAAACCCCTTCCTTGTCAAAATAGGAAATTCCAATAGCCTCTTCCTTCTTATCGTTAAAATCCACATAAGGGTCCTCGGGCATAACCTCACATATCTCCATACCCCTTATTACCAGCTCCCTTATATCACCGTCGGATGAAAGGGTTGAAGAAACAAAGGCAACCCTCTTACCTCTCTTTATCCTTAATCCCAAACCTATCTCTGTTGACGAGGAGAAACTATCTACCTTTTCATCAATCACTGTTATCTTGTTTTTATTCACTTTTTGGATATAAGCTTCAAACTCAAATTGGGGTTTAAGATATCCTTTAATCTTTTCAATTACAGATCTCACATTAACATTTTAACTGAATTTTTACTATAAAACCTTTTTGGACATTCTTACAGTAGTATTGACTTCCTTCAATTTGGAAATTACCTCTTCACCTAACCTTTCCGCAAGGGAGTTCAGGTCTTCGCCTTCATTCTCCAAGGGATAATTAGTGGTTATAATTATAGGCCTCACATGGTTATATCTTTGGACAATAATATAAGACAGTATCTCTTTTTGCCAATCCGATAGTCTTTCATTCCCCAAACCATCAAGTAGCAGAATGGGTATATCAATAAGAAATCTTATAAGGTTTTTATCCTTTCCGTTTTCCATAAGTCCCCTTAGTATGAACAGTAAATCCCTTGTATCAAAAAATATTCCCTTAATCCTTTTATCTACATATATCTTCTTCATAAGGGACACCGCAAGGTATGTTTTCCCGACAGATGAAGGACCAATATAAGTAAGCCCCTTTCCCTCTTTGTAAGCTTCTGATTCGCAATACAACTTGGTTTCGTCCAAAGCTATATATTGGGAAGGTGTTGAGGGCATAAATTCATCAAGGGAAGCATCCCAGTATCTTTTAGGAATACGCAATATAACGTTAACCGTATCTGTAGAAAATCTACACGGACACAGATCCACCCCCTCCTTTACCTTCATAAACCCTGTTCCATTACATCGGGGACAATCTTTAACAAACATAGAAAATTACCCACACTTATTATAATTGCACTCCCTACAATAATAACATCCGTTCTCATATACCATTGCATCCTCACCGCACTGAGGACATTTCATAAACATATTCTTCTCAACCTTTTCTCCGGTCAGCTCCTCCAATACCTTTGCAACTGCATCGGGTACGGAATAAATGGGCTTGCCTTCCTGCCATACCACATAGGCTCCCTTTATATCCTTGAGTGTATCTATAACTTCCCTTACATCACCTCCCCTTTGAAGGTATAGGCTAATTAGCCTTCCTATGGCTTCCGCAAAAGCCTTCTCCTCACTGCCCGACTTACCGAGGTTAAGGAATACTTCTATAACCTTCCCCTTTTTGTCAAAATTAACTGTTGTGTAAAGGTTACCTGTTGTAAGCTTTATTTTAACCGTTTTACCTTCAAGTATTCTGGGTCTCTTAACCTCTTCATAACATTTATTTTCCTCTTCCTTTTTTTCCACAATAGCATTTATAGGAGCATTCACTATTATTCTTTTCATCCTTCCTCCTTCTTCTTGATCTCCTCAACCATACTTATACTTTCATACAACTCCTTAGCGGTGTATTCCTTACCGTTATATATAATGATATCATCCTCTTCCGCTTCAATCTTCGTACCGTTTTCCAATATTATAAGATATGTCTTCTTCTCCTTTTTCTCCTCCGTAATCAGCACACCCTCCCTTGAACCTTCCCTGTAAACAGTTATACCCTTACAGCCGAGCCTCCACGCATTGAAATATATATCACCTATGGTTTCTGGAGATACTTCCTCGGGAAGATTAACTGTGGAACTTATGGAATGGTCAATGTGTTTCTGGATTGTCGCCTGCATCCTTACCCTGAAGTAGGGATTTATCTCATGGGCTGTAACGAAGAATTCTGGCTTTTCCCTGTCAAAAGAGTCATCTGTAAGACCGAACTTCTCCATATACTCCTTAACAAGCCAGTGATAAACCCTGAAAGTACCTTCGGAAAGTGATTCCGATCTTCTTATATAGTAAAGAGCAAATATGGGTTCAATACCCGAAGATGTACCTGCCAAAATAGAACCAGAACCCACAGGAGGTACGGTAAGCAGGGCGGCGTTCCTAAGCCCGGATTTCCTTATTCTCTCCTTCAGCTCCTCCTTGAAGTCTTTAAAAAAGGGCTGGCTAAGGTGTTTATCCGCATCAAAGGCGGGGAATCTTCCCTTTTCTTCCGCAAGATTAACGCTTTCATCATAAACAACATGTTTTATCCAGTAAAAAAGCTCGTCCACAAGTTTTACAGCATCTTCTGAATCATACCTTATGCGTAGTTTGGCAAGCATATCACCGAGACCCGTAAAACCTACACCTATTCTCCTTGTCCACCGTGCGGAATCCGCCTGTTCCTTGAGAGGATGTTTTTCCTCGTTATAGGTAAGAACATTATCAAGGAATCTTACCGCATACCTTAAAGCCTTCTCAAGGTTGTCGTAATCTACCTTTGCGTTTTCCTCAAAGGCATTTTTAACAAAGTAGGAAAGATTTATATTTCCGAGGCAACAACATCCGTAGGGCTGTAATGATATCTCGGAACAGGGATTTACGGTTAAAACTTCCATACCATTGTATTCCGTGGTTGAATATTCCCTCATACGGGATATAAAGATGACCCCTGGTTCCGCTGAAGACCAAGCATTCTGAATAAGCCTGTTCCATAGGTCCTCCGCATTCACCCTCCTGTAAACCTTCTTCTTTCTCGGCTCAATTCCAGAAGGTCCCGCAAATATGAAGTAATCCTTATTCATATAATAGGGCGATTTACTGCCGTTGAATATAATTCCCACATTGGGAAACTTTTCCTGAAGAGATTGAACCTCAAGAAGTGCTTCATGAAGATTTAATGTGCCTTCCGCATACTTCTTACCCAAAGTATCAAGGGTATTAACAAGTTCCTTATAAGCATTTACGTCACCCTTAAGGGCTTCGGATATAAAAAGCTCTTCCGGATACTTATCCGGATACCACAGTTCCCACTCATCACCTCTTTCTACCGCCTCCATAAACTCATCGGATACCAAAACCGATATGTTTGCGTACCTTACTCTCCTCCTTTCCGGATCATTCTTTATAACAATGAATTCTTCAACATCGGGATGGGCACAATGTATAGTTATCATCAAAGCTCCCCTTCTTCCCGCCTGCCCTATGGTTCCGGTGGTTTGAGAGAATATCTCCATAAAGGATACAGATCCGGTAGAGAATATGGCTGCGTTGTTAACCACCGCACCCTTAGGTCTCAGAATGGATATATCAACACCTACACCGCCCCCAAAAGAATAAGTCCTTGCCATCTCCTTTGCAGTTTCAAATATGCCCTCTATGGAATCTTCCTTTATAGGCAAGACATAGCAGTTAAGCAGTGTTGCCCTTCGGGGATTGCCTGCTCCAAAGAGTATCCTTCCGCCGGGTATAAATTTAAAATCCTCCATAAGCCAATAAAACTTCTCTTCCCACTCCTTTTTTTTCTCTTCACTTTCCACACTTGCTATCTCCCTTGCAACCCTTCTCCACATCTCTTCAGGCGTCTTTTCAATCTGATTGCCTTCCAAGTTCCTTAAAGCATACTTTTCATAAAATACTCTTGCCCTTAATTCATCACCACCGAAAGCATCCAAGGTTTCTTGCGGTATAATCCCGTTCATCTTACCACCCCTTCAAAAGAAATATCTCATAAAAATTTGGTAGTGTAAAGGGTAAAATGGTTAAGATATTACATGCCTATGATTGAAAGGTGGAGTAAATTCATTGAAACAATTAGGAATTTTTTCAAGGGAAAAGATTACATTGAGGTATCAACATCTATATTGAGAAGATGTCCTAATCTTGATCCTAATATAGATCCCGTGGAGGTAAAACTGAAAAACAAAGAGGGAAGATTCTGGCTACACACATCGCCGGAGTATGCCATGAAAAAAATTCTGTCAAAATACGGTAAGGATATTTTTCAGATAACCAAGGTGTTCAGGAATGATGCAAAGGGAAAGCTTCACTCTCCGGAGTTTACCATGCTTGAATGGTACAAAATCTCCGCTGACTACAATTACATCATTGATGAACTTAAGGAACTCTTATCTCTCTTAGGATACAGCAATTTTGAAACCATAACGGTTGAAGAAGCCTTTGAAAGGTATGCGGATATAATCCTCTCCGAGGATGAGGAGATATTTAAGAACAATCTTATAACCGCAGGATACGAGTTTGATGACAAAGAAGATTGGGAAACAATATTTTACAGGATCTACCTTGAGGTTGAAAGGAACCTCGGGAAAGAAAAACCCACCTTTCTTATAAATTTCCCAAAGAGGCTTGCAATACTGGCAAAAACAAGCAACAATTACGCGGAAAGATTTGAACTCTACATAAACGGTGTTGAAATAGCAAACGGATGGACTGAGGAAACGGATCCAGAAGAAGTTGAAAGAAGGCTTAAGGCGGAAGCGGAAAAAAGAAATTTACCTTTGGATAAAGAGTTTATAGAAGCTCATAAAAATATGCCTGAATCCGCGGGGTGTTCAGTAGGTCTTGAAAGACTTTTTATGGTAAAGGAAGGTTTATCCAGTATATGGGATATTGAATTATTAAAGCTGTGAAATTTAAGTGATCTCCTCTCTCCACTTAAGTGGAAAACTCCCGTTTCACAAAGGGATATAGTCAATAATTTTTAGAGACTCTTGCCATGATATAGTCAAATGAC
>WFWF01000170.1 GCA_015491275.1 Aquificales bacterium
CGATTCGTCGTTAATCCTGATCCAGTAAAGGCATCGGAAGAAATAGAAAGTCTTCTCAAGAGCAAAGTTCAATAAAGTAACTTTTTTAATAGGGTGGTTATAGAATCGCTTACTATATGGATAAAATCCGCAACAGCTATACCCGTTAAAATGATTAATCCGTATTCTAATAAGGTTTCTTTTTTAATTGTTATGTCCGTATCCAGTCCGGAAAGTATATAAAAGACTGACAAACCGATAAGGGCAAGATAGCCGACCCTCAAGAATGTACCTATAAGGGGAAAATGGGAAATTCCTCTGTGTTTAAATATAAATTGAAAGGGAAGCCATATTATCCTCAATGGTCCCCACCTTTTGGAAACTCTTGAATAACTAAGATCAATGTCAGGAGACAGGAAGAAAGTACCGAAGAGGTATCCTACCCCAAAGGGAATTATATATTTTTCCGGAACAATCAATAAGGTTGGGGGCAATAGTATAACATTAACAAGTTCATGATTTTTACCTTTCATCCCGAAGAAGCGTCAATAAGTTCAAAAGAATCACCGTCATAGGCATATACAATATACTTTGCACCCTCCTCCACAGCATCTATAATCCTGTTATCAAAACACCTCATCTCCACATCATAAGGTAAAAACCTTAATCTGCTTTTTGATACCCTCTCAACTTTTATATCTCCCAATTTTGTCATAAAGGTAGGAGTCATATTGCCCTCACCAAAAGGTTGAAGGCATTTAATCATATCCGAATACTCTTTATTTATAACATGGAATTCAAGCTTCATATCTATCTCAAGTACACCGAGTACCCTCTCCTTATCCTTGAGTCTTTCATCCACATATTCTTTGAATTCCGAAAACCTTTCCGCGGGTAATGTAACACCTACCGCTGTACTGTGACCTCCCCATTTCAGAAACATATCCTTTATCTCGGATATAACAGAATATATGTCCACCCCCTCAACGGATCTCACGGAGCCAACCGCCTTATTACTTTTAAAAGCAAAAACACCCGACGGTTTGGCAAATTGGGATGTAAGTCTGCCCGCAACAATTCCCAATACACCGGGATGCCAACCTTCCGAACCCACACAAATAAAGTTTTCCTTACCGTCCGTCATAGCGTATGCCTCTTTTAGAATGTTTTCAGACAGCCTCCTTCTGTATATATTAAGCATCTCAAGTCTTCTTGCATAATATAAAGCCTTGTCGGGTTGCTCCTCCAAAAGGAGACGAAGGGATAAACGGGGGTCTCCTATCCTACCCGCGGAATTTATGCGGGGTGCGAGCTGAAAACCTATATCCCTGAAAGAAACCCTTTCAAGGTTGCTGACCTCTAACAGAGCCCTTATACCCGCCTTACCTTCATATCCCTCAAGGATTTTATTAAAAAACTCCAAGCCCTTAACAACAAAAATACGATTAAGGTAATTAAGGGGCATGACATCCGCAACCGTTCCCAAAGCAACAAGATCAATATAGCTCCTTATATCTATATCCACACCGAGCTCATTCCTCAGGGAAGCAACTATATAAAAGGAAAGGGCAGAAGAGGATACTTCCTTTAATTCCTTGGGTGCATCTTCTTCTATTTTGGGATTAACTATAACAGCTTTCGGCAAAGCGTTCTGCGGATTATGATGGTCAACAACTATAACATCAATGTCCATGCTGTTTATTTCCTTAACAGCGGATGTACCGTTATCAACAGTTATGAGCAAATCCGCATACCTTGATATAAGCTCGGAAACCTTTCTGTTAAGACCGTATCCCATATTTCTTGAGGGTACAACAGGCACTACCCTCGCTCCCAGTCTTCTGAGAAAGTCATAGAGTATTGCAGTTGAAGTTATACCGTCAACATCATAGTCTCCGTATATGACTATCCTTTCCTTTCTTCTGATAGCTTCTTTTACTCTCTCGGTGGCAACATCTATGTTGGGTATTCTATCGTAAGGGATAAGGTTTTTGAGTTTAACATCAAAAATAAGATCCGCATGTTTCACAAAATTTCTGTTGGCAAGAAGTTGAGCCACAATATAACCGAACTTCTCCACAAGATGGGAAGGGGGCTTTATGTTTTCACTCAACAGGATCCATTTTTTGCCCGAGACCCCCTTCATGTTTTTAATTCACCGAGGATGAACTCAATACCCTTAATTATATAATAGATCCATGATATAACAGTAAATATAAGAGCAAGCCAGAAGGTAATAAAAAGATAGGGTATATTCATGCCGAGATTTATAAGAAATGCGTGAATAACAATAATAACCTGAAACAAGGTTGCAAGCTTACCCCATAGGGCTGGTTCGGGTCTGAACCCTCTTGGAATTAAAATAAGACTGCCGATTATAAGGGAAACATCCCTGAATAGAACGGTTAAAAAAAGCAAATCATCAACCTTCTTGACAGTAACAAAGGTTACGGTAAAAAGGCCGGAGAACATAAGTGTCTTGTCAGCCAACGGGTCAAGCAGTTTACCTATGTAAGTTATCCTGTTGTAGATTCTCGCAACTATACCGTCAAGTGCATCGGTAACTGCAAGAAAGGTGAAAAGATAAAAGGATAAATATATGCTGTTCCATGCTAAGAGGGGAACAAGAGGGGCAAATAGAAATCTTATAAGTGATAGGGCGTTCGGAATATTTATAACACCGCCCCATATCATACTTTATCCCTTAAAATCTGGAAATAAGCAACCTTTGGATTGCGTAAAGAATAAAAATAAGTATGGCGGGTGTTATATCAATACCTCCTATCGGGGGTATAAACTTCCTCAAAACGGAAAGGGGCGGTTCAACAATTTTTTCTATAAGCTGATAAAATCTGTACTCCCTTAATTGGGGAAACCAAGATCCCACCGCATAGATAATTATGAAAATCATATACACTTCAAAGATTATGTTTATTATCTTTATTACCATTATTCAACAAATTCAATTATAGCCTGTTCCGTGTTATCTCCTTTCCTTCTGTTAGGCAACTTTATTATCCTTGTATAACCTCCGTTCCTTCCCTCAAAACGGGGTGCTATATCTTCAAAAAGCTTCTTTATAACCTTTCTGTCGGGTAACAACTCAAGCGCTCTTCTCCTTGCAGAGAGATCTCCCTTCTTACCAAGGGTAACGAGCTTTTCCACAAAGCTCCTAAGCTCCTTAGCCTTCGCCAAGGATGTTTCTATCCTTTCTTCAAGAATCAGGGATCTCGCGAGAGATCTGAAAAGGGCTTTCCTCTGCTCAGCTTTCCTCCCGAAGCTTTTCCTTTTAACCTTGTGCCTCATTAATGTTACCTCCTCATCTCAATGTTCATACCTAAGCTGAGCCCCATTTCCTTTAAGGCTTCCTTGATTTCCGCAAGGGCTTTTCTACCTATGTTCTTTGTACTTTTAAGCTCATCCTCCGTCAGCTGAACGAGATCCCCAATGGTGTTTATGCCTATCCTCCTTAAGGAATTTAATGCTCTCTGGGAGATGTCAAGTTCTTCAATGGAAAGGGTAAGCTTTTCGGAAAGCTCATCAACGGGAACTGGTTCCTCAATGACAGGAACTTCGTAAGATATGTTTTCAAGCATTGAAAAGTGTTTAAGGAGTATATCCACAGCCTCTTTTACCGCATCGTTGGGTGTCTTTGAACCGTCCGTTTTTACTTCCATTATTAGTTTTTCGTAATCCGTCTTTTCCCCAACCCTCGTCTGTTCAACCTTAAAGGAAACCAACCTGACCGGTGAAAAATCCGCATCAACGAGTATCCATCCTGTTTCCCCTATGGTTTCCATCTCCTCCACCGGAACATATCCCCTTCCCTTTTCAACCCTTATCTCCATATTCAATTCAACCTCGGGATTTGTTATATGGGCTATGGTCACATCCTTGTTTACCATCGTAACATTAGGGGGTAGGTTAATATCCTCCGCCTTCACCTCTCCCTCTCCTTTCTTCTTAAGATAAAGTATTTCAACATTAGAGTCGCCGGTAAGATTAAATCTTATCTTTTTAAGATTGGCTATTATCTCTATAACATCCTCCTGAATACCTTCTATGGTTGAAAACTCGTGATAAACGCCGTATATTTTTACCGCGGTTATTGCGGTACCGCTTATTGAAGATAGGAGTACCCTTCTTAAGGCATTGCCCACCGTTGTACCGAATCCCCTTTCAAGGGGTTCAACCACAAATCTACCGTAATTATCTCTTTTATCCTCCCAATAAATCTTTTGGGGATAAATAAACTCATTTAACATTGTTAAAACCTCCGTTATACTCTTGAATAGAACTCAATAATGTACTGTATATTAACGGGTATTTCAAGCTGGATATCCTTAGGAATATCAAGAACTTTTCCTCTAAGGTTTTCCTTATCAAGCTCAAGCCATGAAGGTATGCTTCTCGGATCAATATTTTCAAGATTCTCCTTAATGAAGGGTATATCTCTGGACTTCTCCCGTATCTCAATAATGTCACCGGGATCAACCCTGTAAGAGGGTATTTTAACCCTTTCACCGTTGACAAGCACATGACCGTGTGCCACAAGCTGTCTCGCCTGCCTCCTTGTTACCGCAAATCCCAACCTGTAAACAACATTGTCAAGTCTTCTTTCAAGAAGCTGAAGTAGTACCTCTTTCGTATCCCCCTTTGCTTCTTGAGCCTCTTCAAAGTACCTTCTGAATTGCTTTTCCCTCAAGCCTCCGTAAAGAAATTTCAGCTTTTGTTTTTCCATCAAGCGGAGACCGTACTCGGTAATCTTCCTTCTTCTTCCCTTTATCCTTCCGTGTTGACCCGGCGGATAATTCCTTCTGGACAGTATCTTTGCAGCACTCTTCCTTCCGGAAACAACAACACCGAACTTTCTGTCAATCTTTGACCACGGACCTATATATCTTCCCATTTGATCACACCCTCCTTCTTGCAGGCGGTCTGCAACCGTTGTGAGGGATGGGAGTCACATCCCTTATAACCTTTATCTTTATACCCGCAGCCTGGATTGCCCTGAGGGCTGATTCCCTTCCTGCACCGGGTCCCTTTATCCAGACCTCAGCCTCTTGCATCCCGTATTCGTTTATTGCCCTCTTTGCAGCCTTCTGGGCAGCAAGCTGAGCCGCATAAGGTGTGCTTTTCCTTGTTCCCTTAAATCCCACCGTACCTCCGCTTTCCCATACAAGGGTGTTCCCCTGGGGATCGGTTATATTAACTATGGTGTTATTAAAAGTACTGAGTATGTGAACTATACCCTTTGTAACTGTCCTTTTCGCCTTCTTTGATTTTTGACCTCTCCTTCTCGCCATCTTTTACCTCCTTCTTCTTCCCTTCCGCGTATGGGCATTCGTTCTCGTTTGTTGCCCTCTCACGGGCAAGCCCCTCGCATGTCTCATCCCCCGGTAGCAACCCATATCCTTAAGTTTCTTTATATTAAGCTGAACCTCCCTTCTGAGGTCACCCTCCACCTTATAATTGGCATCTATAAATTTTCTTATCGTATTAAGCTCCTCTGCGGTAAGCTCACCAACCCTTTTGGTACAAGGTATTCCCGTTTTCTCACATATCTCCCTTGCCCTCACCCAACCTATACCGTAAATATAGGTAAGCGCCACCTCAAGCTTCTTATTATCCGGAAGATCAACACCTGCTATCCTCGCCATCCTTAAACCTCCTCAACCCTGCCTTTGTTTATGCTTAGGATTTTCACATATAACCATAACTTTTCCCTTCCTTCTTATGATCCTGCACTTATTACACATCCTCTTAACGGATGGTCTGACCTTCATCGTAAACCTCCTACAACCTGTATATTATTCTTCCCCTCGTTAAATCGTAAGGGGAAAGCTCCACCTTAACCTTATCTCCGGGCAGTATCCTTATAAAATGTATCCTCATTTTACCAGAGACATGAGCCAGGATTTCATGTCCACCCTCTATCTGAACCCTGAACATGGCATTGGGTAAAGCTTCAACCACCGTTCCTTCTACAACTATACCCTTTTCCTTTGACTGTTCCTGCTTTTTCTTCTTACCCATCTTAGATCTCCGTCAATACCATGGGACCCTTTTTGGTAACAGCAACCGTATGTTCAAAATGGGCGGACTTACTTCCGTCCGCGGTAACAACCGTCCACCCGTCGGGTGCGTTTGTAGTGTCCTCAGTACCCAAAGCAAACATGGGTTCAATAGCTATAACGAGTCCTTGCCTCAGCTTTAAATTCGTCTTTCCCATATCTTTCCTGTTGTTAGGTACAAAAGGTTCCTGATGAACCTTTTTACCTATACCGTGACCCCCGTAACTCCTTACAGGGAATACGCCGTACTCATCCGCTGTAGAATGTATTGCCTCAACAATATCACTCATCCACTTACCAGCCATACACTGTTCCACAGCTCTATTCAAAGCCTCCTTGGTAGCCTTCATCAACTTTTCTTCTTCCTTACCAATTTTACCTACAGGAACAGTTATAGCCGCATCTCCGGCGTAACCATCTATTATAACACCAAAATCCAAACTTACCAAATCCCCTTCTTTAAATGGTACATCCTTCTTTGGCAGTCCGTGAACAACCTCATCGTTAACAGAAACGCACAATGCTGCAGGAAAACTTTTCTTACTGAAAGGGGGTTTATAATTTAAAAAGGCGGGCTTTCCGCCTCTTTTCTTAACCTCCTCCCTTGCTATCATGTCAAGGTCATGCCCAGTTGCACCCGGTTTAACATGTTCCGCAACAGCCATAAGCACCTCCACAACTATCATGCATGCCCTTCTTATCTTTTCTATCTCTTTGAAGGAATACAACTCAACCATTTCCCAGAACAGAAGATATCTCCCTCCTTACCTCTTCAACAGACTTTGTACCATCAACAATCCTCAATATACCCTTCTCTTTGTAATAATTTATAAGGGGTTCCGTCTGTTTTCTATAAACTTCAAGCCTCCTTCTTACAACCTCTTCCCGGTCGTCATTCCTTTGTACTAGCTTTGTACCGCACCTGTCACAGATTTCGTCATTGCTGGGCGGATTGTATTTCATGTGATAAACAGCTCCGCAAGAAGGACAGCTTCTCCTACCGCTCAGCCTTTCAACAATCACATTATCATCCACATCAAAAAAGATAACAGCATCAATCTTAATACCCTCTTCCTTTAACATCCTCTCAAGGGCTTCCGCTTGCGGTAGTGTGCGTGGAAATCCGTCAAGGATAAAGTTATCCTTCGGCAGGACTTCCCTTATTAAACCGACCATTACATCATCAGGTACAAGCTCACCCCTGTCCATGTACTCCTTCGCCTTCATACCTAAGGGTGTACCTTTCTTAACAGCCTCCCTTAATATATCCCCTGTTGATATATGCTTTAATCCGTATTCCTCAACAAGAATCTTAGCCTGCGTCCCTTTACCCGCACCAGGAGGACCCATGAGGATTATATTCATCTTCTCCTCCTTATGGTGTAACCCTTGTACTTCATTGTGGTCATCTGAGCCTCAAGTTGTCTTAGGGTATCAAGGGCTACACCAACAACTATAAGGGCTGTGGTACCGCCGAAATACAGGGGTACTCTTAGCCATATACTTATGAAAAGGGGTATTATTGCAACCACACAAAGGAATATGGCTCCTACAAAAACAAGCCTGTTTATAACATTCTCAAGGAATTTTTGTGTATCCTGACCCGGTCTTACACCGGGTATAAACCCTCCCGCCTTTCTCAGATTATCAGCCACATCAACGGGGTTTATTATGACCGCAGTATAGAAATATGTAAAGAAGATAATAAACACAACATACATAAAGTTGTAAAGAAGGGATGTGGGATTGAAGGAATCACTTATAACCTGGGCAATTGGATTTTCAATAAAGGCAAGAATACTTGAAGGGATCAGAAGTAAAGCTTGAGCAAATATTATAGGGATAACCCCCGCAGGATTTATCTTAATGGGCAGGTAAGTTGAACCCCCTGTAAACTCCTGCCTTCCCACCTGTCTCCTCGGATATTGAATGGGTATCCTCCTCTCCGCTTCCTGAATGTAAACTATCCCGACAATAACAACAACAATGGTAATTAGAGTGCCTACTATATCAAAAGGTGTAAGTTCACCCTGCCTGAACATCTCCGTGACCTGAACGGCGGTATTGGGAAATTGGGCTACTATACCCGCAAATATCAGCAATGACATACCATTGCCTATACCTTTTTCGGATATCCTCTCCCCTATCCAGACGAGGAACATTGTGCCCGCAACAAGTGTGGTGACCGCGATAAAAATAAACCCCAACCCTCTGTTGGGAACAACAGGAATACCCGCAGGAGACACCTGATTTTGTAACCATAGGGAAATTCCGAAGGATTGAACAAATGCAACGAAAACGGTCAGGTACCTTGTGTATTGATTTATTTTGTATCTGCCGTAGTCTCCTTCTTCCTTGGCAAGTCTTTGGAGTTCGGGTACCGCAACTGTAAGAA